>JAYSBB010000099.1:0-7963 GCA_041915645.1 Tolumonas sp. | reverse complement strand
CTCGCCGATTAGTAGTTAGTCATTTTTATCTGCAACAGATTAGCAACGTTTTGTTAATACAGAAATAATATTTACCATTTCAGCAACAAGATACATCGGGATCATTAAAAAGGAATGGCAGAGATGAATCAGGGGATTTAAGAAATTTGGAGCGGGCGATGGGAATCGAACCCACGCTATCTGCTTGGGAAGCAGAAGTTCTGCCATTGAACTACGCCCGCTCTGGCTGGATGTGCAGAGTAACCAAACCAATCTTTTTTGGCAACGACTACTGACAACTTCTGACAATATGATCAAATGGTTGAACGATTTTTAGACTATTCTCTCATTCATCCCCTCATAAAAACTTTACTTGATAGCGGATGACCCTAGGTGAAGCTTCGGGTAATATAGCGCCCCTTTTTCAGGTCGGCACACCCGACCTTCGCTTACGCTGCGTAGCAGTTGCTTTCGAATAGTTATTTTTTGATACCTGTGGAGTTTTAGATGTCCTTTGCACTAGGCCAACGCTGGATCAGTGATACCGAAACTGATCTTGGATTAGGTACCGTGGTAGCAATAGAGGGTCGAATGATCACCCTATTGTTCCCCGCTAATGGCGAACAGCGTTTGTATGCCCGCGAAAGTGCGCCCGTCACTCGTGTCCGTTTTAATGAAGGCGACCGTATTACCAGCCATGAAGAGTGGCAATTGGATGTACGTGCTGTCGAAGAAACCGATGGTTTACTGACCTATCACGGCACCCGGGTGGATGATGGTGCGGAAGTCGCACTGCGTGAAGTGATGCTGAATAACTTCATCAAATTTAATAAACCGCAAGACCGTCTGTTTGCCGGCCAGATCGACCGTCATTCCCGTTTTGCGCTGCGTTATGAAGCTCTGACCCACCAGCATGCTCGTCGTCGGAACCCAACCCGTGGTCTGGCCAGTGGTCGTGTTAGCTTGATCCCACATCAGTTGCATATCGCCCGTGAAGTCGGTCACCGTCATGCGCCTCGCGTGTTGCTGGCCGATGAAGTCGGTCTGGGTAAAACCATTGAAGCCGGCATGATCATCCACCAGCAACTGCTGTCCGGTCGTGCGAAACGTGTTTTGATCTTGGTGCCAGACTCGCTGCAATATCAGTGGCTGGTGGAAATGCTGCGCCGCTTCAACCTGATGTTCTCACTGTTTGATGAAGAGCGTTGTGTTGAGTCTGAGCATGATGCAGTCAACCCGTTTGAAACCGAACAGTTTGTCTTGTGCAGCTTAGACTGGCTGCGCAAGAAAAAAGCCCGCTTTGAACAAGTGCTGGAATGCGAATGGGATCTGCTGGTAGTCGATGAAGCCCACCATCTGGTGTGGAGCGAAGATGCGCCAAGCCGTGAATATCAGGTAGTCGAAGCGTTAGCCGAAGAGATCCCTGGCGTATTGCTGCTGACGGCAACGCCTGATCAGTTAGGCCATGCCAGTCACTTTGCGCGTCTGCGTCTGCTCGATCCAGAACGTTTCTACGATTACGAAGCGTTTGTTGCCGAAGAACAAGCCTACGGCCAGATCGCCGATGCCGCCCAACCGTTACTAACGGGTGATGCGCTGAACGCCGACCAGCTCGCCGTGTTACAAGGTCTGTTGCCGGAATTAGATGCTTCGCAACTACACGCGGACGATTACCGCGAAGAAGTGCTGAAAGATCTGCTCGATCGTCACGGTACGGGTCGTATTTTGTTCCGTAATACCCGTGCCGCCAGTGCCGGTTTCCCAGTGCGTGAACTGCACGCCTACCCGATGCCATTACCAGATCAATATAAAACTGCCATCCGCGTAATGGGCATGATGGGCGGTAACACCGGCGATGCACTGACGAAAGCCAAACGTTATCTCTACCCGGAAAAAATCTTTGGGCAGTTTGAAGGTGATAACGCCTCGTGGACACAGTTCGACCCACGCGTCGATTGGCTGCTGAACCTGATCAAAACCGAACGCCATGAAAAAATTCTGGTGATCTGCTCCGAAGCTGCCTCTGCGCTGACGCTGGAAAATACCCTGCGTACTCGTGAAGGTGTGCGTTGTACCGTATTCCACGAAGGCATGAGCCTGCTGGAACGTGACAAATCGGCCGCTTATTTTGCTGATCCGGATGGTGGCGCACAGGTGATGCTGTGTTCTGAAATCGGCTCAGAAGGTCGTAACTTCCAGTTCGCACGTCATCTGGTGCTGTTCGATCTGCCACTGAACCCTGATCTGCTGGAACAGCGTATCGGTCGTCTCGATCGTATCGGCCAGAAAAACGTGGTGCAGATCCACGTCCCTTACTTAGAAGAAACCCCACAGCGCACACTGATCCGCTGGTATCACGAAGGGCTGGATGCCTTCGAACACACCTGCCCGACCGGTCGTGTGGTGTTTGATCAGGTACAAGATCAACTGTTCACGCTGCTGGCCGATAACCAGAGCAGCAACGATGCCATGACGCCGCTGCTGCAACAGACCCGCACCCTGCACGATGAGTTGAAAGCCAAGCTGGAACAGGGCCGTGACCGACTGCTGGAAATTCAGTCCAGCGGTGGCAAACATGCCCAGCAACTGGTCGAGCAGTTGGAAGAGGAAGACGATGACACCAGTCTGGTCGCCTTCGCATTGCACCTGTTTGATGACATCGGTATCGCGCAGGATGATCGTGGCGAACAAGTGGTCGTGCTGACGCCAACTGATCACATGCTGATCCCAAGCTTCCCCGGTCTGCCGGAAGATGGCGTTACCGTAACGTTTGAACGTGATGTGGCCTTAAGTCGTGAAGACTTGAGCTTCCTGACTTGGGATCACCCGATGATCCGGGGTGGTATCGATCTGGTATTAGCATCGGAAATTGGCTCCACCGCCGTATCGCTGCTGAAAAACAGCAAAATGCCAGCCGGCACCATCTTCCTTGAGCTGATCTTCGTGGCCGAGTCCGCCAGTCACCCGCAGCTGTATCGTTTCCTGCCGCCGACACCAATCCGTCTGTTGCTGGATAAAAACGGCAATAACGTCGGTGAACAGGTCGGCTTCGAGCAATTCCACCGTCAGCTGATGCCAATCAACCGCCAGCTGGCCAGTAAACTAGTGTCAACGTCGCAGGCGGTGATCCATGAGATGATTGGTAAAGCCGAACAAGTTGCGCATCCACGCATGGAGCAAATTGTGGCGGATGCACGTCAGACCATGCAACACACGCTGACTGCCGAGCTAACCCGTATGGAACAACTCAAAGCGATCAACCCATCAGTGCGTGATAGCGAACTGGAGCATCTGCGTGAACTGCGCCAGGAGCTGAATCATCTGATGGATAAAACGCAGCTTAAATTAGATGCGATCCGCTTTGTAGTAGTCACCAACCAGTAATTTACGGCACAATAGCCACACTCAGGGTGTCAGCTTCTGGCACCCTTTTTATCATCTGAATGCACGGAAACCACATGAGCACCTTTGTTTACAACCCACCGATGGAGCCTTATCTCGATATCCTGTACGAGGATGAGCACATTATTGTGATGAATAAACCAAGTGGCCTGCTCAGTGTGCCGGGAAAAGCGGCTGAACATGCTGATAGCATCGCATGGCGTGTGCGTCAGCGTTGCCCAGAAGCGGGCAGCGTGCATCGTCTGGATATGAGCACCTCAGGTGTGATCCTGATGGCGAAATATGCCAAAGCGACCGGCATTTTGGGAAAACAGTTTCAAGAACGTAAAACCGGCAAATTTTATTACGCTTGGGTGTATGGCCAAGTAGAAGGTACGGAAGGCGATATCGACCTGCCCTTGTGTGTGGATTGGGAAAATCGCCCGTTGCAACGCGTCGACTATGTTAATGGCCGTTCCGCACAAACACATTGGGAACGTATTCGTGTCGAAGCCGATCGCACACTGATGAAACTCACGCCTTATACCGGGCGTTCACACCAGTTACGTGTGCATATGAAAGAGTTGGGGCATCCAATTTTAGGTGATCACCTCTATGCACCGAAAGAGGCGCAAGAGCTGGTGCAGCATTTACAGTTACATGCTGCTATGCTCAGTTTTTATCATCCGGTTACCGGTGAACCGATGCAATTTGAAGCACCGGCACCATTTCCGACTTAATAACCAATTATTAAGAGAGCAATATCATGATGCGCTGGCTGGTCTGTTGCTGTGTACTGTGGTCATCATTGCTGCTGGCGGCAGAAACAACCTCTGCCGCCGCACCAGCTACACCGACCACCGAAACCCAGGCTGCCGCCAATGAAGTGGTGCCAGCGGGAGAACCTGCGACGTCAACCGCAACAAATACAGCTAATGCAGCATCATCAGCTACACCAACCGAACCAACTGCTTCAGCCGCAGAACCAACCGAACAAGATCCAGAATATCTAATCCAACAACAGGATTGGCAGAAGCACCCCGATGCGCGTCAGTTTGGTCAAAACTGGGTCTTATTGCACAAGAGTGAACAATCATTTGAGCTTGGCGTGGCGATCTTGCTGCCGGAATGGCAACAAACTGCATCACTGCTACCGTTGTCGCAAGCGTTGAGCCGACAAGGTTTTGACTGCGTGATCCTGCTACCTACACCACAACAACAAGCGGTGAACCCCGGCGATGAAAAACAGCAGGAAGCGATTAGCAAACAGTTGGAACTGTGGAGTAGCCGTTTAGCCAGTGTGGATGAAAATCTGAATGGTTCGGGCGGTCATCGACTCTTGTTGGCGCAAGGCAGCAGCGCTGTCTGGCTGGGGCAGTTACTGAATGCAGATAAGATCAACAAACCGGATGCAGTTATCTTGTTGAATGCGTTTTATCCCGATAAACAAGCAAATCTGCTCCAAGCAACACAGCTCAGCAGCAGTACCTTACCCATTTTAGATTTATATCAGGAAGAGCACAGCAACTGGCTGACACAAGCAGCGCAACAACGCAAAATTGCCGCAAAACGTGCCACCAAACTAAACTGGCGGCAACAAACGATTAGTGAGTTAACAGATAGCCCCGAGCGCATCAAAGGCTGGCTGACGACGCTCGGTTGGAAATAGGCTGGAAGTCAGCAAATAAGTCTTATATCCAAACCACTTGGCGTTGCAGGTAGGCGGCAAGCGAATGAGACCCCATGAGCATAGATAAACTATGTGATTGGGGCGAATGAACGCAGCCAACGCCGCTGCAACGTCAAGTGGGAAGTGTATATTAACGTAAGCCGCGCGCTTGTTTGATCAACTCCCACGCTTGCTGAATTTCCTGCGCTTTCTCTTTCGCCATGTTCATCATCTCTGGCGGTAAACCTTTAGAGATCAGCTTATCCGGATGATGTTGCGACATCTGTTTACGATACGCTTTTTTCACATCAGTATCGGAAACATCGGCTGATACCCCCAAAATCGCATAGGCATCACGCAGGCGATCTCGGCCCGGCGTTTGCTGCTGCCCTGCCCCGGATGAAGAATAACGTTGCTGCTGTTGTCCCTGATGCGAAAAGTTAAAGCCCGCTTCCGCCATCGCCAATAGCTGTTCCAGCTCCCAGCGCGAGAAACCTAATAGCTCCGCCACTTCCAGTAAGCGCTGACGTGAAGAGGCATGCAACGCGCCGTTCGCAAACGCCGCCTGTAACTGCATATCCAGAAACACCCGCAACAGATCGGGGCGACCGCGACAGGAACGCCGAAACAGTGCCAAAGAGCCTTCCAGATCGTATTCCGCCTCTTTGCCTTGACGGAAAGAATCCTGCGCTTCCCGGCGTAACTCGCCATTCAACCCCATGCGATCCATAAACAAAGTGGCAACTTGAATTTGCTGTTCTGTTACCCGCCCCGCCGCTTTCGCAATATTACCCATCACAGCAAATGCTGTGTGTAAAAATAGCGCCTGCTCTTCACGGGTTGGCGTGCGCCAGCGGCCAAAACCACCACTGCGCTGTGCCTGTAAACCCTGATCGTAGATATGACCAATCCATAAACCAAGTAATGCACCAGGAATATTAAGGATCCACAACCCCACCAGAAAACCAATAATTTTGCCTTTAACCGGCATGCGAACCTCGCTGTAATTCCTGATCTACTCGCAGTAAATCTTGATCTAACTGTTGTAGCCGTTCTGGTGTACCAATATCCCGCCAGTCTGCGCGAAGGTGGGAACCTGCCACTTGCTCTGTCGCCATCCATTGCCGCAATAGCGGTGCCAGTTTATGCACACCGGGTTCCAACGGTAAGAAGCTTTGCGGGCGATAAAGACCGACACCACTGAAGGTCAAGCTAGGGCAATCTTCCACCCGATCATGACGCAAACTAAAATCACCCAGCGGGTGCTGCGGCGGATTATCCACTAACCACAGATGGGCATGATCGTTTTCCGTCAATAGTTGGGAGCTAAACTGGTTGTAGTCAACATCTAACCAGATATCACCATTCAGCACTAAAAATGGCTCATCACCCAACAATGGCAAAGCTTGACGAATACCGCCAGCGGTTTCCAATCCAGCCACCCCTTCGGCAGACCAACTAATCTCCACACCAAACTTTTCACCGTTGCTCAAATAATCAACCAGCTTTTGTCCAAGCCAGGCGTGGTTAATGACTAATTGCGTAATACCAGCGAGTTTCAGTTTTTCAATATGATGCTGGATCAATGGTTTACCGCCCGCCACCAGCAACGGTTTGGGCAGATGATCCGTTAACGGGCGCATCCGTTCACCGCGCCCGGCAGCCAGAATCATCGCCTTCATGATGCAGAATCCATCTCAAATGCAGGTAACACGCGCTGTTCCAACCAAGCAGCAAAAGTCGCCAGTTGCGGATAACGCGCTGCAACATCACGCACATAACCGAGCGTGCGCGGGATATCTTTCAGATAACCGGATTTACCATCGCGATGATACAAACGGGTAAAGATCCCCGCTGCTTTCAGATGGCGCTGCATACCAGTCAGATCCAGCCATTGCACGAACTGCGGGTAAGTTACATCTGATAAAATTCCTGACTCGTTGTACAACTGATAAGCCTGCGCCACCCCTTGTTCAATCACCGCATCGGGCCAGCGACAGTAACAATCTTTCAGCAACGAAACGGCATCGTAGGTCAACGGGCCGAGCACCATATCCTGAAAGTCGATCACGGCCAGCGATTCATCCGCTAACACCATCAGGTTACGGCTGTGAAAATCACGATGCATGACCACTTGTGGCTGTTGCAGATTATTGGCGGTCAGTAAGGCAAAGGTTTCCGCCAATAACTCCTTTTCTGCCGCTGTCAGTGTTAATTGCAAATGTTGGCCCAGCAGCCATTCTGGGAAAATGCTGTTTTCCCGCGCCATAAACTCAGCATCAAAAACAGGCAGCTCAAGCTTGATGTTGGTTAGCTGTGGTAACAACTGCAGTGCTTGCCAATACCATGCTGAAACCGACTCATCATTGAGACGAGATAACAATGAGTCATCGCCTAAATCAGAAACACACAAGAAACCTTGTTCCAAATCAGAATGGTGCACGATCGGCGCCGCGATGTTTGTGCGCTGTAAAGCTTGTGCGTTATAGATGAACTCACGATTTTTTTCTGTTTCTGGCGGTGCATCCACCCAAATCCGGTTAGCGGCGCGATAATATTTACGAAAACTGGCGTCACCAGAAATCAGACGTAAAGTTAAGTCAGGATTTTGTTCAATTTGTTGTGCCCATCGCTGTAGTTGGGCATGGCGTTGCGTCATCATGCTGGCAGGCTCTTACTCGGTGTTAGCCGTTATTGGAATAATGCTTTATCATAGCCCGCTACCATAAAAGAATGACCGTGAAAGCACAACCGCCGAAAGGCTCCAAGTGCTTCGTCAGTTGCCAGGGGATCTGATTACCAATGGTGTTTCGCATCAACGCTATTACTGTGGCACTTTTTTCTGTTTCTGCCGGATTTGCATTCGTACCGCATCCAAGCCAGGCGGCAGCCAACAGTGTTAATGTACCACCAAATCTCCGTGCCGGTGTTTTC
>JAYSBB010000098.1:0-7983 GCA_041915645.1 Tolumonas sp. | reverse complement strand
TCATGAGCCATATCATGAAGCAGCCAGAGGATCACTCAATAGGCAAAAGGGGATCATGGGACGATCGTCTCATTTAGGTAGTCAATACCATCTCGCTGAACAGTTACCTTCTGACAGCTTGCCAGCCATTCTGATCTCTTTGTTTATCTGTCAGGTTTTGTGGTTTGCCGGTATTCACGGCGCACTGATCGTCACCGGTATTATGAATCCATTCTGGATGGCCAATCTGGCGGAAAACCAAGCAGCATTGGCGTCTGGCGGTGAATTAACCCATATCTATCTGCAAGGTTTCTGGGATCACTATCTGTTGATCGGTGGTGTTGGTTCAACCTTGCCACTGGCATTCCTGCTGCTGCGCAGTAAAGCCATTCACCTGCGCAGCATTGGCAAAATGGGTGTGGTACCAGGTCTGTTTAACATCAACGAACCGATCCTGTTCGGTGCCCCTATCGTGATGAATCCGGTGTTCTTCCTGCCGTTCATTCTGGTGCCAATGGTGAATGCGGTGCTGGCTTATGTCGCCACCAGCATGGGTTTAGTGGCGCGCGTTGTGTCACTGACACCGTGGACCAGCCCGGCACCACTGGGTGCATCCTGGGCTGCTAACTGGGCCTTTAGCCCGGTGATCATGTGTCTGGTATGTATGGCGATGTCTGCGGTGATGTATTACCCATTCCTGAAAGCGTACGAACGTACTTTGCTGAAACAGGAAGAAGAAACGGCCGCTGAAGCACACGCTGGCCAACCTGTGACTGCATAACACCTTGTTACCCCGTGCGGATGGCAGCCCCCCTGTCATCTGCACCCTCTATCTGTATTCGCTATCTGCATAGCGTCTAAGTTTTGAAACGAGATAATAATGATGAAATACCAATTTCCGGAAAATTTCTGGTGGGGCAGCGCCTCGTCCGGTCCACAATCTGAAGGTGCCACCCTGCGTGATGGCAAAGCACCAACCATCTGGGATCAGTGGTTTGACGAATCCCCTAACCGCTTTTTTAATCAGGTCGGCCCGCAAGAAACCTCGACGTTTTACGATAATTTCCGCAGCGATATTCAGCTGATGAAACAACTGAATCACAACACTTTCCGCACCTCGATTGCCTGGGCGCGTTTAATTCCCAACGGCACGGGTGACGTGAATCCGCTGGCAGTCAAATTTTATAACGACATGCTGGATGGGCTGTTAGCCAATGGCATTGAACCTTTTATCAATCTGTTCCATTTCGACATGCCGATGTGTATGCAGGAAAAAGGCGGTTGGGAAAGTCGCGAAGTGGTTGATGCTTACGCCGATTTTGCGGAAACCTGTTTCCGTCTGTTTGGCGATAAAGTGAAATTCTGGTTCACCTTCAATGAGCCGATCGTGCCGGTGGAAGGTGGTTATCTGTATGACTTCCATTACCCGAACGTGGTCGATTTCCGCCGTGCCGCTACCGTGGCTTATCACACCATGCTGGCGCACGCCAAAGCCGTACAACGCTACCGCGCACTGCAACTGGAAGGTCAGATCGGCATCGTGCTGAACCTGACGCCATCTTATCCGCGCTCGCAACATCCGGCTGATTTACAGGCGTCGAAGATTGCCGATCTGTTCTTTAATCGCTGCTTTCTCGATCCGGCAGTGAAAGGCGAGTATCCCGCTGAACTGGTGGAACTGCTTAAACAATACGATCAGTTGCCACACTGTGAAGCCGGTGATGCCGAGCTGCTGGCACAGGGCAAAGTTGATTTGCTGGGGGTGAACTACTACCAGCCACGCCGCGTGAAAGCCCGCGCTAATGCGGTGAATCCGGCCAGCCCATTTATGCCGGAATGGTTCTTCGATTATTACGAAATGCCGGGCCGCAAGATGAACCCGCATCGTGGTTGGGAGATCTACGAAAAAGGTATCTACGACATTCTGACCAACCTGCGCGATAACTACGGCAACATTCCTTCTTACATTTCGGAAAACGGTATGGGTGTCGAAGGGGAAGAGAAGTTCCTCGTTGATGGTCAGATCCAGGATGCCTACCGCATCGATTTTATCCGTAACCACCTGCAATGGTTACACCGTGGGATCAGCGAGAACTGTGCCTGCAAAGGTTATCACCTGTGGACCTTTATCGATAACTGGTCGTGGAGCAACGCCTACAAAAACCGTTACGGTTTTGTGCAACTCGATCTGGCGACGCAAAAACGCACGGTGAAAAAGAGTGGCGAATGGTTCGCCGATGTCTCCCGCAATAATGGTTTTTAAGGAACAAAAAATGATGGATTTAGAAGAAGCAGTCATGGGCATCATCGTGAATGCCGGTCAGTCACGCAGCCTCTGTTTTGAAGCCTTACATCAGGCCAAACAAGGGCAGTTTGTGGAAGCCGATTCGCTGTTAAAAGAAGCCAATACCTATGCCCGTGAAGCACATGCGGTGCAGACTCAGCTGATTGAAGCCGATGAAGGGGAAGGCAAAACCAAAATGACGCTGGTGATGGTACATGCACAAGATCATCTGATGACCTCGATTTTAGCCAAAGAGCTGATCACCGAACTGGTGGATGTTTACAGACAGAATGCCGTCAGACCGTAACTACTGACTGTGCGTCTTTCGGTACTCCGGTGTTATTCCCGCCGGAGTATCGCTTTTTCAGGCGTATTAAACCGGAGAACAACATGTTGCGATTAGGTCTGGATATTGGTGGCACCAAGATCGAAGCTCAACTGCTGGGTGAACAAGGCCAGTGCCTGTTACGTCAGCGTATACCTACCACCAATCAGCACTATGCTGATTTTCTGACTGGGGTAATCGCATTAATCACACAATATCGTGTTGAGTTTAAACAGCCTTTTTCTATCGGCATCGGCTTACCCGGCGCCATCAGCCCGGATACCGGCCGGATCAAAAATTCCAATATTCTGATCCTAAACGGCGAAGATCTGCGGGCCGATCTGGAACAACAATTAAATCAGCCAGTGGCACTGGCGAATGATGCTGATTGTTTTGCGTTATCCGAAGCGGTCGATGGTGCCGGCAAAGACGGCAAAACAGTGTTTGGCGCCATCTTAGGCACCGGTTGTGGTGGCGGCGTGGTGGTCAATAAACAGCTACTCAGTGGCCCGAACGCCATTGCCGGCGAATGGGGACATAACTCGTTACCGGGTTATCAGCCGGAAAAAGACGGCCTGTCACAGCCTTGTTATTGTGGCCGTAGCAACTGTTTAGAGCGTTTTGTATCCGGGACTGGTTTTGCTTCGCGATTTAACCAACAACACAATACACAACTGGATTCGGCTCAGATCATGGCGGCCAAACAGGAAGGTGATGTGCGGGCAGAATTGCATTACCAGCATCTGCTGGATGCCTTGGGGCGCAGTCTGGCCAGCGTGATCAACCTGATTGATCCGCATGTCATTGTGTTAGGTGGTGGATTATCAAATGTTGCATCGTTATATCAGGATCTGCCGGCAGCGGTATTGCCGTATGTATTTTCCGATCACTGCAACACCCAGATAGTCAAAGCCAGACACGGCGACAGCAGCGGTGTACGCGGTGCCGCCTGGTTACCCAGTCTTGCATAAAACAAAACCCGCCAATTGTTATCTACAGTTGGCGGGTTTAAATATCAGCAGATAAGAAAATTACTGAACTGGCGCATAACCTTGCTGAACAACTGGGGCTGCATAGCCAGAGTTCACATTGCTAACCAGTGATGCAGTAGTACGGCCACCAGCATCCACTAAACGAACGCGGGAACCGATCTGGAAATTAGGATCCATTTTTTGGACGACGGCGATAGTCTGGCCATTATCCAGACGAATTTCGACTTCCATACCGGTTGTTTTGCCAGTCTGATTCTGAATGGCGTTACCCGCCAGACCACCAGCCACCACACCACCAACGGTAGCCAGTTTCTTACCGGTACCACCGCCAACTGCATGACCTAACAGACCACCCACAACCGCACCAGCAACCGCGCCGATTGGCATATTGCTGCTGTCATCTTGAATCGCAACCTGACGGATGTTGGTTACAGTACCGAAACTAACGTTTTGCACGATACCGGCACGATTCGACTGATAGGTATTGCCGGAATAGTTGTCAGCACAACCTGAAGCAACGAACATTGCAGCAGCAACGCTCAAAACCACACCAAATTTAAATTTCATACGAGCCCTTCCCTTACATCATTGTTGTCATTACACCATGAACGCAAAGACACGGTGTCACCACGGCGATACTGACACTGATTACAGTTGAATAATCGGTTGATTAGCCAATCACCATAATCGCCGCAACGATATAACTTTCTCTGACAAGACGCAATGCACAGAAAAACGGTTGCGTTACAATATGTACGACCTTATTTGAGAATAGATCATGCAGCAGGTATTTCAGGATATATTTAGTGCCGTCACCGAAGAGGAACTCTCGGAACACACGCATCAGTTGGTCTACGCCTATGATACGTGCCTGCCGCCACTGTATGCGTTTCAGGTCACCTTCCCCCGGCTGGAATGGGTGTTATCCGGCAATTATCAAAACGTGTTATGCGACAGTCATGGCGATAAAATTGAGCGTCGTCTAACCACTGGTCAATTTTTGTTTGTGCCCGCCAACTGCTGGAATAAACCGCAGTGGCAGGAAGATGTCTGCGTATTGAGCCTGTTATTTGGCCGCCGCCAGTTAGGTTTAAGTCTGGTCAACTGGAGCCAACAACAGCAGAGTTTTATCGACGTACAAAAACACAGCTACCCGCTATCGGCGAAAAGCCCGGTACATAGCATGTTGCAAGCATTGAGTG
Organism: Tolumonas sp.; assembly: GCA_041915645.1. Classification (GTDB taxonomy): domain Bacteria; phylum Pseudomonadota; class Gammaproteobacteria; order Enterobacterales; family Aeromonadaceae; genus Tolumonas. Next base: position 3,201 of record JAYSBB010000098.1, on the reverse strand, counting down.
ATCTGCAGCAATCCGAACTTGAGGCGCCACGCAGCCTGCAATTACAGCTCATGACCGTACTGACCTTTACGCAGGAATTATTGCGCCAGCCACTGCCGGATAAATACCAGCGCGCACACAGTGTGTTTCAGCGGATCTGTATCTACGTGCAGGAAAATTTTCATAAAACCATCAACCGCGACTCGGTAGCAGATCGGTTTAATATCAGTCCCAATCACCTCTCCCGGCTGTTCCGCCAGCAAGGCCACATGAATTTTGCCGACTACATGGTGTATGTGCGCATCGACCGCGCTAAATTTATGTTGCGCCGTTATCCAATGCATCTGGAAGAGATCGCACATCGCTGCGGTTTTCGGGACACTAACTATTTTTGTCGGGTATTTAAGAAAAAGACCGGTCGCACCCCGACTGAATATCGGTTGGAAAAATAGCGGATAGAACGATCCGCCGAAAGGGACGCATATTGAAAGGAACACTCATTAAAAAGAACGCACACACTTCAGGTTTTACATTTCCAATTCTTGTTGAAGCAACGCACACAGTGCAGCCGCAGTGGGCGCCTGACGTAATTGTTGTCGGAATTCGTCATACATCATGCGACGAGCTAAGCGTGAAAAAATACGCAGATGCTCGTCAGCACCTTGTTGCGCATTCAACGTCAACATGATCACTAAATCGACCGGCTGACCATCTAACGAGCCCCAATCTACCGGATGGACTAATCGGGCAATACTGATCGCCGAATGGTCGATGGCGTCAGTTTTCGCATGCGGGATCGCAATGCCATGCCCAAGCCCGGTCGAATAAGCCTCTTCACGCTGCCAGAGTGTTTCTTCTAACTGTAACGATTGCTGTGTTCGCCCTGCCAGCCAGAGTGTGTCCACCATCCCTTTCAGCACTTCAGCTTTGTTGCGCCAATCAGCCTGTAAGGTAATGCACTCTTCACTCAGCATGGAACGCACTTCTGACACTGTACTGGCATTTAAGCTCGCTAATACCTGTTCACTGTTAGCACAGGCACAAACCTTGGTCAGTAACTCACGGCATTGCCCGGCATTCAGTTGCGATAATAACGCCTTCGCTTCGGCAATCTGTGGTGTAGCCAGACTCAGTTCATCCAGCCCCAACCCCAGCAATAACGGTAAAAAACGGAGATCACTGGCTAACTCGCCACATAACCCGATCCAGCGACCGTGTTGATGCGCCTGCAAGACCATTTGCTGTAATAAGATCCATAACGCCGGATGTGCACTTTGGTAATAACGCGCGACCTGCGGGTTATTTCGGTCGACGGCCAGTAAATATTGCGTCAGATCGTTACTGCCAATACTGAAGAAATCGACCAACGGACAAAAGGCGCTGATTTGTAATGCGGCAGCCGGGATCTCCAGCATGATACCAAGTGAAAACAGCGCATGTGAAATGCCTGCCAACTGTAAAACAGCCTGCTCTTCGGCCATTAACTGGCGCGCCCAGATGACCTCTTCCGGTTGTAACACCATTGGCAACATGACTTTTAACGGACCATGGACTGCTGCACGGAATAGTGCACGGAGCTGAGTACGAAATAAGGTTTCCTGATAAGGGTAAAGACGAATACCGCGTAAGCCGAGATAAGGGTTGGTTTCTGTTATTGGTGGCAGATAAGCCACCGGTTTGTCGCCACCGATATCGAAGGTGCGAATGATCACCGGCTTTCCGGCTGCTGCCGTTAATACCGTCACATAAGCCTGATACTGCTCCTCTTCATCCGGGGGTTGTTCGCGATCCATAAACAACATTTCCGTGCGAAACAGACCGATGCCTCCCGCGCCAGATTGAAACGCAAGCAGAGCATCTGACGCCGAAGCGATATTGGCAGCAATCTCTAATCGTTGACCATCACCACTAACACCTGGCGCCTGGCTACGCATTTGTAATTGCTGTAGCCGCTTTAGTTTGATCTGCTCATCTAACGCATAATAACGTTCCGCCACGGCATCGGGTTGTAACAAACAAAACCCTGCATTGGCATCAACCCACACCATTTGCCCGGCTGATTGATACAGACGACTATCGTACATACCGGTCAGTACCGGTACCCCGGCAGCTCGAGCCAAAATCACTGCATGTGAGGTGCGTGCCGCTTTGGTGAGTAACAACGCACATAAATGCTGTCGATCGAGCGATAAAAACTGGCTGGGCGTCAGTTCATCAGCTAACACGACACTGGCAGTTTGCAGCTGTAACGTTTTCGCCTTCGCCCATGTCGGATAAATCAACACCAGCAATTGCTGACACAGATCGCGCAGATCCAATTCCCGTTCCTGCAAATAAGGGCTGTCAGATGCCATAAATTGCGTCTGATAGTCTCGCTGTAACTGCAGGATAGCGTGTGCCAGCGTTGGCGAATCAGTCAGCAAAGCCGATAATTTTTGCTGAAAAGTAATGTCACTCAGCAGCGACAAATGCGCCCGCAATATCTGGGCAGTCTGTGCGCTGGCTTGCCGGTGTTGTGCGGTGAGTTGTTGTTGTAACTGGGCTAGCGCTGACTGTAACAACCGTTGTTGTTCTTCAGCCGCCTCCACCGCTAAATCGACCGGTAAGCTCGGTTGTGGTGAGTCAAACAACACCAGTTGGCCACGGGCAAATCCGGCATTCGCCGAGAGGCCGGGAAAGATAAGGCTGTGACTGGCTCGCAGGCTGCGCGGCACCATAAAGCTGTTTTGCCCTACCACACTATCGTCTTGCTCGTTTAGTTCATAGCGTAAGAAATGACGTAATGAATGCGCCGCACGTTGTGCATTATGGCCAGAAACCACAATGTCACACACATCGCGATGCAAAGTATCGGTGCTCAGTAACGCCAACACACTTTTTGCATTTGCACAGCGGCCATTACGCCGATTGCACCATTCGATGCTGGCCGAAAAACGCTGACACACCGCCTCGAGTTGCGTCGCGGGGCGCGCATGCAAACCATGAGGTAATAAGCAGCAATATTCGATCTTATAGTTAGGCATAGGGTGCTCTCTGATCAGCCCGAAAACCGGCGATCAGGCTTCCAGTCGCTTAAATACCGCTTTCGGATCTTTCGTAACCGTTCACCAGCCCCGGCTTGACTAAGCCGAGGCTAGGTTGAATACGTCAGGGTAGGCTTGGCCTGTGATCACTGCAGTGGCTATTGTGCTAATCACCTCTATGGCCGACAGACTCCGCTTC
>JAYSBB010000097.1:0-8262 GCA_041915645.1 Tolumonas sp. | reverse complement strand
ATGGTTGATGAGAGAAGAGTTTGGCGACGATTATCTGATCATAAATGGAGCCATTTTTCTATCTGAAATAAAGACTTATCTCTTAAGATCCTGTCTATGAACCCCTACTACAAAAGAGGCAGGATTTTATGAAAAATAATTCCAGAGGCTTCACATTACTGGAACTAATGATCACTGTTGTGGTTGTTGCCATTCTGGCTTCGATTGCTTATCCAAGCTACCAAAGTTTTGTATTACGCTCTCACAGAGCTGAAGCAATTGAAGGGCTTCTGTCTGCGCAATTACGACAAGAGGAATGGCGAGTAAAAAATGGTTCGTATACTGCAACAATGAGTAATTTAGGTAGTCCAAGCAGCACTTATTATAATTTTTCAGCAGCAGCTAGCAGTAGTGGAGTGCCCACCTACACATTAACCGCAACCGCAATCAATGGACAAACAGCAGACTCAGATTGCCCAACGTTAACCATAACGAATGCTGACGTTAAAGGCCCATCGTCAACTTGCTGGAAATAAATTCTATTTATGCGCATGTGTTTTTTACATGCGCTTTAGTTTTTCTACATAACATATGCCAACACTTGCATCACCACCAACCCAAATACACCCGCCAGCACATCATCAACCATGATGCCTAATCCGCCCTTAACGTAGCGGTCTAACCAACGGATCGGCCATGGTTTGATGATGTCAAAAAAGCGAAAGATCAAGAAACCAGCCAGTAGCCAAAGTAGACCTTTAGGGGCCGCGATCATCGTGATCCAAAAACCGACAAACTCATCCCAGACAATAGAGCCATGATCATCTTGCCCAATCGCTTTGGTCGCTGACTGACAGATCCAGATGCCGGTAACAGCAGCCACAACGGTGACCGCAATATAAACGGATAACGGCAGATAACTCATCAGCCAATAGAATGGGATCGCAGCGAGTGTGCCAAAGGTGCCAGGCGCAAATGGCGATAAACCCGAGCCAAAGCCAGTTGCCAGCCAATGCAGTGGATTACGCCAATTTAAGCGCTCCAGCGCATCACGGCTCTTATGATGTTTTTCCAGTTTCGCCATGGTGAAAATGCTCCCAACCACTGATATGTAATTCAACTGAGTTGCCGTGATGATACCAGAATATTTCCGGTGCACCGGTGATGATAGAGCCAATCCGAGTTAATGGCAGATCCAGTGTTTTCGCTAAGTTCTGGATTGTATTTTCCTGCTCTGGTGGTGCGGTAAAACACAGCTCATAATCATCGCCCCCGCCCAAGGCCAACTGCAATGCTTGTTCAGGGGTTACACTTTGACTAACTGCAAGATCAACAGGCAAATCTGTTAATTCAATTTTTGCCGCTACATTCGATGCGCGCAGGATATGCATTAAATCACCGGCAAGACCATCCGACAGATCCAGCGCACTACTGGCTATATCGCGCAAGGCCAGCCCCAATTCACAACGAGGTTGCGGATATTCCATTCTGTGCTGACACAACCGTAGAGCCACTGCATCGATAGACAAATGATGTAAACGTTGTTGCACCGCCAATGCCGCCGCACCTAAACGACCACTGACATAAATGTGATCGCCGACTTTGGCGCCTGAACGTCGTAAAGCTTGAGCAGCTGGCACAGTTCCTTTAATCGATACCGTAATGGAAAGTGGCCCGCGAGTGGTGTCACCGCCAATGAGTGACACATGATGTTGTGCCGCCAAGGCATGAAAACCTTGTGCAAAACCAGCAAGCCACGCTTCATTCGTGTTCGGAAGCGTGAGTGCAAGTGAAACCCAGCGTGGTTGCGCACCCATGGCAGCCAGATCAGATAGATTAACGGCCAATGCTTTATGCCCTAATGCAACCGGATCAACATCAGCAAAAAAATGCACATCACTGACCAATGTATCGGTGCTAACCGCCAGACATTCACCAGCCGGCACATTCAGCAGCGCACAGTCATCACCGATGCCTAATTCAACATCGACGCGAGCAGTGGCCTGAGCAGCAAAATAATGTTGGATCAGTTCAAATTCACCCACGAAATGGTTCCCTTCCGGCTAACAAAAATCCCCGTTCCTTCTGTAGAAAAAACGGGGATTTTTTATCGCATAAAACGGTAACTGCAAACAGTGATTACTGACGCAGGCCCATCTGTTTGACGACTTTATCTAATACGCCATTCACAAATTTATGGCTGTCATCGGTGGCGAAAGATTTTGCCAACTCAATCGCTTCGTTGATCACGACCTTGTATGGCACATCTTTGCAATAGGTCAGCTCATAACAAGCCAGACGCAATACACCTTTATCAATCTGATCCAGATCGTCGAGTTTACGCGACAGGAACGGTGAGAAAGTCGCATCCAGATTAGTGACATTAGTAGCAACGCCAGTCAACAGCAGCTCAAAATAAGGCATATCAACACCTTTCGTTGGCTGTTCTAGTTTGAACTGTTCAACGATATCAGCCACGTTGTCTTTAGCCAGTTGCCACTGATAAATTGCTTGCAGGGCAAGATGGCGCGCCTTACGGCGTTCAGCAGGTTTCAATCTCTTTCTCCTATCATGCGCCCAAAGCGTTCATGACATTAATCATTTCTAAAGTACTCAGCGCAGCTTCCACGCCTTTATTGCCAGCTTTAGTGCCAGCACGCTCAATGGCTTGTTCGATGTTTTCTGTGGTCAACACACCAAATGCCACCGGAATTTCTGATTCCAGTGAAACCTGAGCCAGACCTTTAGCACATTCGCCAGACACATATTCAAAGTGAGCAGTACCACCACGGATCACACAACCCAGCGCAACAATCCCATCGAATTGTTTGCTTTTAGCCAGACGTTTCGCCGCCAGTGGCAGTTCAACTGCACCTGGTACTTTAACTAAAGTGATGTTTTCGTCAGCGATTTGGCCCTGACGCTTCAGCGTATCCAGTGCGCCCTCTACCAGACGGTCGTTAATGAAACTGTTAAAGCGAGACACTACGATCGCTACTTTGGCTTGTGGAGCCGGGATAACGCCTTCAATCACTTTCATGGGTAATCCTATAATTTGTTATGTCAAATACACAAAACTTGTCAATTCTAGCACATGTGGCGCATGACCAAAACATGCACGGTGATACCAATTATTCGCTGATATATTCCACGACTTCTAAACCAAAGCCGGAAAGCACGTAACGCTTCGGTGAACTGAGCAGACGCATCTGCTTAACGCCCATCGCTTTTAAGATCTGCGAGCCCACGCCAACCCGACGGGAAGCCGATTTTGGCTTACAAATTTCGGTAGACTGGCCTGCATCGACTGCGGCGTAATGATCAATTCGGGCCAATAGGTCTTGCTGACTATTTTCATGACCAATGATCACCAGAATGCCACCTTCTTCATTGATGCGGCTCATGGCTTTATCAAGCGGCCAGCTACGCAGATCACCGCGTTGGCTGTTGAGCACGTCATTGAGGTAATCATGCAAATGCACACGCACCAACACCGGTTTAGTCGGGTCTTGTTGCGGTTTGCTCAGCGCAAAATGTACCTGATTGTCGATGGTATCGCGGAAGGTCGTCAGTTCAAAATCACCATATTCGGTTGGCATGTGGCACTGTGATACTTTCTGGATCGTCGTTTCATGCTGATTACGATATTCGATCAGTTCTGCGATCGTGCCCAGTTTCAAGCCATGCTCTGCCGCGAATATTTCCAAGTCAGGACGGCGCGCCATGGTGCCGTCTTCATTCAGGATCTCCACGATCACCGCAGCCGGTTCCAGCCCCGCCAGACGGGCCAAATCACAACCAGCTTCGGTGTGGCCGTTACGGGTCAGCACACCACCATCTTGTGCCATCAATGGGAAGATGTGGCCTGGTTGCACAACATCACTGGGTTTGGCATCTGGAGCTACTGCCGCCTGCACAGTGCGCGCACGATCGGCAGCCGAAATACCGGTAGTAACACCTTCCGCCGCTTCGATAGAGACAGTGAAGTTAGTTGAGAATTGCGCTTCGTTTTTATCCACCATCAATGGCAGATTGAGTTGCTTACAGCGAGCTTTAGACAAAGTCAGACAGATCAACCCACGACCGTATTTTGCCATGAAATTGATATCTTCCGGGCGCACCATCGAGGCTGCCATCAGAATGTCGCCTTCATTTTCACGATCTTCGTCATCCATCAGAATGACCATTCTACCCTGACGAAAATCTTCAATAATCTCTTCAATTTTACTGATAGCCATGACTTATCCTTCATCTGTTTGCACAGAAAATCTGTCTGTTAGCGTAGAAAACCGTTTCTGGCCAACATTTCCATCGTGATATTGCTCTGTGATGATTGTGCAGCTTTATCGCCGAGCAACAACCGTTCCAGATAACGAGCAATCACATCCACTTCTAAATTAACTTTCACGCCAGTCTGCCAATCGAACACGGTCGTTTCCGCGCTGGTGTGCGGCACAATGGTCAGTTTAAACCGAGCACCATCGACTGCGTTGACCGTCAGGCTAATGCCATCTACGGTGATCGAACCTTTTTCGGCAATGTATTTGGCCAGTTCATCTGGCGCTTTGATCCAATACTCTTTCGCACGCCCCAGCTGATGCACGGAAACGATTTCCCCAACACCATCGACATGACCAGAAACCAGATGCCCACCTAGACGAGTATCAGGTGTTAACGCACGCTCCAGATTTACTTTCTGTCCGGCTTGATAGTGTGCAAAGCTACTACGTTGTAAGGTTTCTAACGATAAATCAGCGACATAACCATCACCGGTTAATTGAACAACCGTCAGACAAACACCATTGGTAGCAATCGAATCACCCAGCTTCACATCGGAAAGATCCAGCTTGCCGCTTTTCACCCGAACAGAAACATCCTCACCTTTCGGTTGTAATGCTGCCAGCGTACCGACAGCTTCAATAATTCCGGTAAACATCGTTATTCCTTATGCGGACGCAAGATCACGCGCAGATCTTCGCCGACTTTACGTACATCTTGCCAATGCCAGTCAGCCACTTCCGACATATGTTGAAATTCAGGCAAATTCACCAAACCGCGGGCAGGATTTCCCATCAATTTAGGGGCCAGATAAATAATTAATTCATCAACCAAACCAGCACTCAGCAAGGCGCCTGCGAGGGTCGCACCCGCCTCCACCCAAATATCATTAATATTGCGCTGCGCCAGAATTTGCAGTAAATACAATAAATCTAATTTTCCGTTTTCAGCTGACGGTGTGATCAATTGCTGCACCGACTCAGGCCATTGGCCCTGCGCCTGCTGACGGGCGAGCCAAACGTCACCGGCAATGGTAAATAGTTTGGCATCCGGCGTAATACGTTGTTGTGAATCGATCACCACTCGAATCGGCTGGCGTACTTGCTCTTCAGCATAATGAGTTTGAATTGAAGGCGGTAAGTGCGCCCAACGCACATTCAGCGACGGATCATCAACCAAAACGGTATCCGCACCAGTCAGGATCGCACTACTCTGCGCCCGCCAGCGTTGCACATCCGCGCGCGCTGCGGGTGATGTGATCCACTGACTTTGCCCATTCGCCAGTGCCGTGCGACCATCAAGGCTTGCTGCCATTTTCAGGCGTACATACGGCAAACCATGGCGCATGCGTTTGATGAAACCACGGTTTAACGCTTCCGCCTGCATTTGCAGTAAACCAACTTGTACTTCAATTCCTGCATCCGCTAAACGACGCATGCCGCGACCAGACACTTGCGGATTCGGGTCTTCCATCGCTGCAACAACACGAGCGACACCTGCATTCACTAACGCATCAGCACAAGGTGGTGTACGCCCAAAATGCGAACAAGGCTCTAACGTCACGTAAGCGGTCGCACCTTTGGCTTTTTCACCTGCCATTCGCAGTGCATGCACTTCCGCATGCGGTTCACCCGCTCGCAGATGAAAACCTTCGCCAACAATCTGGCCATCAGCCACGATCACACAACCCACATTCGGGTTCGGGGAAGTAGTAAAGCGACCTTGCTCGGCGAGTTGCAAAGCTCGGCTCATATAGCGATGATCTTCGGCAGAAAACACTTATTTCTCCAGACGTGCGATCTCTTCACCAAATTCACGGATATCTTCAAAACTGCGATACACGGAGGCAAAACGGATATAAGCCACTTTATCCAGTTGCTTTAATTCTTCCATCACAAGATTCCCAATGATCTTGGTCATGATTTCCCGTTCACCGGTCGCCCGCAGATTCGATTTGATCCGATTAATACTTTGTTCAATCAGTTCAGTACTCACCGGGCGTTTTTCCAACGCGCGTTGAATACCGTTACGCAATTTATCTTCATTAAATGGCTCACGAACACCATTACTTTTGATCACCCGTGGCATCACTAATTCAGCCATTTCAAAGGTGGTAAAGCGTTCGTGACACACCAGACATTCTCGACGACGACGCACCTGATGCCCATCCGCCACAAGGCGTGAGTCAATGACTTTCGTATCATCGGCATTACAAAATGGACAATGCATCTATGCTAAATCCTGAAATCTGTCGATTTTGTCAGTCTATCAGAGATCCCGCAAAGGCCAATATTTTCAGCAATAAACAACTATTCTTTACCGAATGACATAGACAGACAAACTGTTTAGTATTTGTACAAATGATACAGTGGGAATAGTCAGGGTCGAATTCAGATGAAAAGAAATAATCATCTTTCAGATCAAGAGCTAGATATGCTGCTTAATTTTCCTGAACCGGTAAATACAAATCGGCCAGATGATGACTATCAAATAGAGTTAAATAACAGCCAGCTGATTGCCTTATTAAATAAAGCGAACAGCTTATTTATTGAAGCTAATTTTGAGCAGCACAATCTGCGTTTTCCACTCTATCTTGCTCATGACATGCCTGATGTAATTACACCACGTCTTGGCATTCCCGAGATATACGAACATGCCACTGCAGGACAACGGCTTTGGCGATTAGACAATCCAGCCGATTTAGAATTACTAAATAGCAACGGTGAAAAATTGCCGTTTGAGATTATCAATATCTCGGTCAGCGGGTTACTCATTCGAGATCATATGCTGACGTTGAATTTGGGAGATCGTTTTAATGGGATACTTTCTGGTTTCGAAATTTCAATTCCACTGAGCGGTGTCATTGTCAGAAGTAAAAAGCGGAAGAATAAATCTCAGGAATGGGCAATTCGGTTAACGCTGGATTCTAATGTGCATGAAAAATTGCAGGAATATATTTATCGGCAGCATCAGGATAAATACCCCACAACGGATATAACCGCTGATGTAGAAAGCCCATAAAAAAACAGCCAGCACATGGCCGGCTGTTTTCAACATACGCACATATTGATTATGCGTATACTGGCAAGCGTTTACAGATATCCAGCACTTTCGCGCGGGTAGCTGCAATTACCGCTTCGTCAGTTGGTTTGTCCAGCACGTCACAGATCCAGCCAGCCAGCTCTTTCGCTTCCGCTTCTTTAAAGCCACGACGAGTGATAGATGGTGAACCGATACGGATACCAGAGGTTACGAATGGTGAACGTGGGTCGTTTGGTACTGCGTTTTTGTTCACAGTAATGTTGGCCAGACCCAGTGCGGCATCCGCTTCTTTACCAGTCAGTTCGCGATCAGTGAAATCAACCAGGAACAGGTGGTTTTCAGTACCGCCAGAGACGATTTTGTAACCACGCGCCAGGAACACTTCTACCATCGCTTTCGAGTTTTTCACGACTTGCTGTTGGTAAGCTTTGAATTCTGGTTCCATCGCTTCTTTAAATGCCACTGCTTTACCAGCAATAACATGCATCAGCGGGCCGCCCTGTGAACCAGGGAACACAGCAGAATTCAGTTTCTTGTGCAGATCTTCATCATTCACGGAAGACAGGATCAGACCACCACGTGGGCCGGCCAGTGTCTTGTGTGTCGTTGAAGTAACAACGTGAGCATGTGGAACTGGGTTTGGATAAACACCAGCTGCGACCAGACCAGCAACGTGCGCCATATCAACAAACAGGTAAGCACCTACTTTGTCAGCGATTTCACGCATTTTTGCCCAATCAACAACACCAGAGTATGCAGAGAAGCCACCCAGTACCATTTTTGGTTTATGTTCCAGCGCCAGACGTTCCAGCTCGGCGTAGTCAATTTTACCGGTTGCATCGATACCGTAAGGAATGATGTTGTACAGTTTACCGGAGAAGTTAACTGGTGAACCGTGAGTCAGGTGACCACCGTGTGCCAGATTCATACCTAATACGGTATCACCTGGTTTCAGCAGTGCCA
>JAYSBB010000096.1:0-8402 GCA_041915645.1 Tolumonas sp. | reverse complement strand
AATGCAGATGCCAATGAAGACATGCAGCTGTTTGCCCGTTTAGGTCTGAAACCTGAAGCGCGTGCACAGAAACCAGATATGGTGGAAGAGCATGCATTGATGGAAGCTATTGCTGATCAGGCTGAAGTCGCATTGTTTTACGATGCCAGCAAACCAAAGGCACCGGCTAATGCCGTTTGATCTACAAACCGAGCTAAATGAACGGGCCCAACAGGGCCTGCTTCGTCAGCGGCAGACATTGCAATCGGGGCAAGGGCGTTATATCACGCTGAATGACAGACGCTATCTCAATTTTTCCAGTAATGATTATCTGGGTTTAGCTGCCAAGCCGTTTTTGATCAAAGCCTGGCAGGAAGGTCTGGATCGCTGGGGCGTTGGTGCGGGAGCTTCGCCACTGGTGACCGGTTATACCGAAGCGCATGCCAAACTTGAGCAGACGCTGGCGGAGTGGTTGCAGGTTGAGTCAGTACTGCTGTTTTCTACTGGTTTTGGTGCTAATCAGGCTGTAATAAAAGCGTTATTGCAGAAAGAGCATATCCAGTATCAAGACCGCCTCAATCATGCTTCGCTGCAGGAAGCGGGTGCGCAATCGCCAGCTAAAATGCTGCGTTTTCGGCATAACGATATGGCTCATCTGGAATCGCTGTTACAACCGCGTTCTGGTTTGATCATGAGCGAAGGTGTGTTCAGCATGGATGGCGATCAGGCGCCTTGCCAACAGCTAGCAGAACTTGCTGCGCAGAGCGGTAACTGGCTGATGCTTGATGATGCGCATGGCATCGGTGTGCTGGGTGCACAAGGGCGGGGCACGTTAGCGCAGCAGGGCGTTGTCCCCGACAGCGTGCATATCCGCATGGCAACGTTTGGTAAAGCGCTGGGTGTCGCTGGTGCATTTGTTGGCGGTAGCCGACAGCTCACCGATTATCTGGTTAATTTCGCGCGTGATTATGTCTACAGCACTCATATGCCGCCCGCACAGGCGCATGCTATTAGTGCCGCTGTGGCATGGGTGAAACAAGCCGATGCGGAACGTGCGCATTTGCAGGCGTTGATCCAGCAATTTAAAACAGGTATCGCTGAATTAGGTTTGGTTGCCGGGGAATCCTCAACGGCGATCCAACCGCTAATAATCGGTGATGCTGATAAAGCCGTGGCGGTAGCGAATAAATTACGTGAACGAGGCTTGTGGGTAACCGCGATCCGCCCGCCTACAGTACCGAAAGGGACAGCCCGGTTGCGTATTACGCTAACTGCGGCACATCAGTTATCAGATGTATCCCTTCTGCTTAACGAGTTAAAAGAGTGTGTGACAGATGCTTGAACCGGTAGATAAACAGGCGGTGGCACAGCGTTTTAGCAAAGCAGCGCAATCGTATGATCAATATGCCTTGTTACAAAAAGAAGTTGGTCGTAATCTATTGAGTCTTATTCCTGATGAAAAATATGGGAATGGTCTCGATCTGGGATGTGGCTCCGGCTTTTTTTTGCCTGATTTGCAACAATTATGTAACTACCTGCTGGCGCTTGATATTTCACCCGGCATGCTGAAACAGGCCTCTTTGCGTGACAAAGCTCAAGGCTATGTTTGTGGTGATGCGGAAGCCTTACCGCTGCGGAGTGAGTCGTTGGATCTGGTGTTCTCCAGTTTGCAGTGGTGCCATGATCCAGCGCAAGCTTTCAGGGAAATAAAAAGGGTATTAACGTCACAGGGTTACGCGCTGTTTGCTACGCTTAATTCGGGAAGTTTATTTGAGCTACGGGAAGCATGGATGGCGGTGGATGACCATGAACATATTAATCAGTTCATGGAGGAGCTGGAGCTTCGTTCAGTGTTACAGCAAGCGGAAATACAATGTAAAACCTGGCAGGTGCAACGCCATGTTATGTATTACGCAGATGTGAATGCCATCTTGCAGAGTCTGAAGCGAATTGGTGCGAGTCAGGTTAATGGTCAGCGCAGTCAGGGATTATTAACCAGACAGAAATTGCAGTGCTTGCAGCAGGCATATGAACGATATCGGTTACCCACGGGACTGCTTCCGGTCACCTATAACGTGTGTTACGGAGTTTTACATCGATGAGCAAAACCTTTTTTGTTACCGGCACTGATACCGATGTAGGTAAAACAACGAGTACGCTGGCTTTATTACATGCAGCTGCAGCACAAGGATTAAAAGCGGTTGCTTACAAACCAGTCGCCGCCGGTTGTGAGATTATGGAAGATGGCCTGTGTAATCAGGATGTCTTGTTATTGCAAAAGAACAGCTCTTTGCAATTAAGTTATGATCAGGTGGTTGGTTATTCTTTCGAGGCATTTTCTTCCCCTCACATTGCTGCTGAAGAGTCGGGCACGACTATCAAATTAGATGTGCTGTCGGAAGGGCTTGCCTATCTGCAACAAAAAACCAACGCGGATATTATTTTTGTCGAAGGTGCGGGCGGCTGGCGCGTTCCGATTGGTCATGGGCATTTTCTCTCTGACTGGGTGAAGTATGAAAACCTGCCCGTGATCATGGTGGTTGGTGCGCGGTTAGGTTGTATTAACCATGCAGTGCTAACACAAGAAGCGATCCATCATGACATGTTGCAGCTGGCGGGTTGGTGCATGAATCGTATTAATCCAGCCATGAGCCACTACCAATCTAATCTCGAAACATTAAAGAGCTTATTACCTGCACCGTTCTTGGGGGAAATCCCTTACATCAATAAGCCTTATGAGCATAATCTCGGGCAGTACCTCGATATCTCTTCTCTTTTGTAATCTTATGCGTATAACCGAGGTGTTTTTATAAATACCTCGGTTTATTCGAATAATATGCATTGTATTTCTTACATTTCATTTACTTGAAATTCCTGTTGGCACCCCTATGATCAGGTTGTGTGCGTATGCACATTAACGCACGTTGAAAGGAGCTGAAATGAAACGCATTGTGCTGTTTCTTGCGACAAACCTGGCAGTAATGCTGGTACTGTCAATCGTATTGAGTCTGTTAAGTAGTTTTTTTGGTATCAACACCCGCGGTTCATCCGGTTTATTGCTGATGGCGATGGTGTTTGGTTTCGGCGGCTCAATTATTTCTCTGCTGATGTCAAAATGGATGGCCAAGCGCGCCTATGGCATTCAGCCGATTGAACAGCCACGCAATGAAGTTGAATATTGGTTGGTCAATACGGTTAAACGTCAGGCAGAACAAGCAGGTATTGGCATGCCGGAGGTGGGTATTTATGACGCACCGGATATGAATGCATTCGCGACTGGCGCTAACCGTAACGAGGCGTTAGTAGCGGTCAGCTCTGGTTTGCTTTACAGCATGAGCCGTGATGAAGCGGAAGCTGTTTTGGCGCATGAAATAAGCCATGTTGCCAATGGTGACATGGTTACGCTGACGTTAATTCAGGGCGTGGTGAACACCTTCGTAATTTACCTGTCGCGTTTACTGGCTGGTATTATCAGTAATGTGTCCCGCTCGGATGATGAAGAGTCCAGCTTTGGCGGTGGTATGGCTTACTTTGCTATCTCAATGGTGCTGGAGTTAGTATTTGGTGTTTTAGCATCGGTGATAGTGATGTGGTTCTCTCGTCAACGTGAGTTCCGTGCGGATGCCGGTTCAGCAAAACTAGTCGGTAAAGAGAAGATGATTGCTGCACTAGAACGATTAGCTCGCGGACATGAATCGCAACTGGATGGCACTATGATGGCATTTGGTATCAATGGTAAAACGGCAATGACTGAACTGTTCATGAGCCATCCACCATTGGAAAAACGTATTCAGGCGTTACGCGACATGCGTTAATAGCTCATAAAATGAAAAAAGGTCGCTATGTTATGAGCGACCTTTTTTATTTCTATCGATTATTTTTTAGCAAAAAATGATTAACCCGCTTCTTTTGCGTTTTCGGTCAGATAAGTCACCAAATCTTCGATACACAGCACTGGCATATCGTGTTTATCGGCAAATTTTACAATCTCTGGTAAACGAGCCATTGAACCGTCTTCATTCTGTAACTCACACAACACACCATACGGTTTCAAACCGGCGAGTTTCATTAAATCGACAGTCGCTTCGGTATGCCCTCGGCGGGTTAAGACACCACCAGCACGGGCGCGCAGAGGGAAAACATGCCCTGGGCGATGCAAATCAGCTGCAACGGCACCATCGGCGGTAGCGGTCCGAATGGTCGTGATGCGATCTTGGGCTGAAACACCGGTAGTGACACCGTGCGCTGCTTCAATAGTGACAGTGAAACCTGTTTGATAAGCGCTGGTGTTATGTTCCACCATCATAGGCAAGGCCAGTTGGCGCACACGCTCTTCCGTCAGACACAAACACACAATGCCGGAACATTCACGGATCATCAGAGCCATCTGTTGCGGGGTCATTTTTTCAGCAGAAAAGATGAGATCGCCTTCATTTTCTCGATCTTCGTCATCAACGACTAATACGCCATGGCCTTGTTGCAGTGCAGTCAAAGCTCGTTCTACGCGTTGAAATTGGGTGCCAAACGGGGTCAGTAAAGACTGATTCATGGTAATACTCCTATGTATTGTTACCAGAATCAGGGCATGGAATAACAGAGCCTCCGCGAGACGCGGAGGCTTGTATTCTCTTTCATCCGGACTATAACCGTCGGCCCCGGAATTACACCGGATCTGCTGACATTAAAACAATGATTTGTTTTAACCGCTCGCGGGCTTTCAGTCGGGAACCATTCCTGACTGTATACCGCCGGTGGGGACTTTCACCCCGCCCTGAGAATATGCTCTGCTAGGTTAGTCCCAAAATTCATAAAATCCAAGCAATAGAGTTGAAACATATACCGTTTTTCTGACTCATCCGAAGCAGGGCTGTGATAGGATTGACGGTGTTACAGTGTATTAACAAATCTACCCTTATGGTGCACGGGAATGAGCGGAGATTCGTTGAAATATAAAAAATACCGAAATTACCTGATTGCTGGCAGTCTGTTTTTGGGCTGTATTTCGGCTGTGCAGGCGAAGCCCGTTGTCTATGATATTCGCGGTGTTAAAGGCGAATCATTGGATAATGTGCGTTATTATCTGGCGGCATTACCAGCCATTGATAGCCAGAAAATTGAAGGTCGGGCAAAGAAAATTGAGCTGGCCGTTCGGCAAGCCATGCAAGCGATTGGCTATTATTCTCCTCGCATCAACTTCACCTATCCTGCAGATAAAGATAACCGGCTACAGATACAAATCGACGCGGGTAAACCCGTGTTAATTCGCCAGCTTCAAGTCGAATTAGAAGGCGATGCCCAGAAAGATCCTGATTTTCTGAAAATTTTATCGTCGATGGATTTAGACGTTGGCGACGTTATGCATCACGGTAAATATGAAAATATCAAACGTCGCTTAAAAACACTGGCGGCTACCCACGGCTATTTTGATGCCAAGATGGAAAAAGCTGACGTCCAACTCTATCCCAATGATCGGGCGGCTGATATTCATATCATTTTCAACAGCGGTCACCGCTATCGTTTTGGAGCGATTACGGTGGATGGTATTGCACAAACGAGTGTGATCCAGCCGCTGTTGCATTTTAAACAAGGTGATTTTTACGATACGCGGAAATTGGCAGAGCTGAGTCAGGCATTGTCGCAAACCCGCTATTTTCAGGTGGTCGATGTTCACCCGCAAATGACAGAAAACAGCGATTTTGTGATCCCGGTAATCGTGCATTTAGAGAAGAAAAAGCCGAATCAGATGGAAACCGGTATCGGCTTTTCGACCGATGAAGGCCCTCGGGTACAGTGGAACTGGGAACGCCCGTGGGTGAATGATGACGGGCATCGTTTTTCCTCACAGATCAAGGTGGCACAAACCATACAAACTGTTGATTTCAGCTACCGCATTCCCAATAAAAATCCGATTGATGATTATTATCAGCTGCAGACCACCTATGCCAATGTGGATCAAGATGATACGCGTTCGCAGAAAATTGAGACGGGGTTACATTACTGGACAACGTTGCTTGGACGATGGCAACGAGATTATTTTTTCAAGACTGCATATGAAAAATATGAACAAGGTGAGGATACCGGCAATAGTTTGTTATTCATGCCTGGCGCTTCCATTACCCGCGTTCGCAGTCAGGGTGGGATAGATCCGTATTGGGGCGATCAACAGACTGTTTCTGTGATGTTTTCTGATCCTACCTGGGGGTCAGATACCCGCTTTGTGAAAGTGTGGGGGCGCACCAAATGGCTGCGGACTTACGCCAGTAAACATCGATTAATCTTCCGTGCAGAACAAGGTGCGTTGTTATGGGGAAATCTGAGTGAAATTCCAGCCTCACAGCGTTTCTTTACCGGTGGTGATCAAACGGTACGTGGTTTTGGTTATGACAGTATCTCGCCATTGGACTCTTCCGGTAAGCTTTCTGGCGCGTTGAATGTCAGTGCGGGAAGTCTGGAATATAACTATCAGATCGCACCGAAATGGCGAATAGCGACTTTTGTTGATGCGGGCACCGCAACGAATGACTACAAAGATCCTTGGAAAATTGGGACTGGTGTTGGTGGTCGTTGGTTAACCCCCGTTGGTCAATTACGGTTTGATTTAGCTTTTGGTGTATCGGAGCAACAGGTGCCATTCCGTTTGCACTTTGCGTTGGGGCCTGAGTTATGAGTCTGAGAAGTCGACGCTGGGTTGCTTCTTCTATCTTGTTGATGGCCTTCTTAGTGGCTATCGTATTTTTTCTGCTTTTCTCTGCGTTTGGCAGCCAATTGGTATGGAATCAGTTAGTCCGAGTTGTACCGGATCTGAAAGGCGAGTTAGTTTCAGGTTCTCTGGCTGATGGCTGGCAAGTGCATGATCTGAAATGGCAAAACAAAGAAATCACCGTTTCACTAAAACAAGGTCAGGCACAGTGGAAACTGGCCTCTTTGCTGGCCGGCGAGGTTGAGATTAATTCACTGATAGTCGATGGTTTGATTGTTACTCGTCGGGATGTGGTTGAGCCTGCAACACCAACAGTAGTGGCCGCCAATACCTATATTTCAACACCGCTGCCCATTGTATTACATCAACTGCAATTATCAGATTTTACCTATGACGATCCGGTGGTTAGGGTCAAACTCCAACAGTTGGCTACTGCGGCGGAATGGCAGGCGCATCGCATTACTATTAACCCTTCGCAATCAGAAACTGTCGATGTTTGGCTAAAACCAAGCGTACCTGCAAAGCCGTCTGCTAAAGCAGAGAAAACTAAAGCAACAGGCTCAGAATTACCGGAAGTGTTTGTGCCATTTGATATAAATTTGGTGCAATTAGATTTAAAAAATGGGCGTTACCACCAGCAAGATTTTGATACCGGTCAGTTAGATATCGGCTTGCAGGCGCGTTTTGATGGTACCGCGCTGACAGTGCAGAAACTGGCGGTTAAACAAGAAAAGCGTAGCGTTGAACTATCAGGCCAGATGACTTTTATTCAACACTATTTGTTGGATGCCACCTTAAAAGCTCAGGCTGCTTTACCTGTTATATCACCGGAAACAGCACGGGTGCTTACTCTTGCAATAAAAGGTGATTTGCAGCAATTAACGTTTAATGCTGCGCTGGAAGGGAAAGAAAAGCTCCAGTTACAGGGCAAACTGAAACCTCTGACTGATCATTTACCTTTTGAGCTGACGGGTGACTGGTTGCAATTGCCATTACCCGCATCATTGGCTGGATTATCGGTAGAAAAAGGCAAACTTGATTTACATGGTTCATTAACTAACTACCAGTTCAATCTGGAAAGTAATGGTAAATGGCTTGATTTACCCTCAACCCGTCTGCAGTTAGCGTTGCGAGGCACAACAGAAAAACTGGAGTTGCAGCGGTTGCTGCTGGGTGATGGTGTGAATCAACTGGATGTGGCTGGTCAGTTAAGTTGGCAAAAAGGATTACACTGGCAAGGGCAATCGCAGCTGCAATTACCGGAGGTAAATCGTTGGCTACCGGATACCAAAGCGAGTGTTGCTGGTGGACTAAAGCAGGAATTGCATTGGCAAGATGATCGCTGGCAAGGCAATTTATCGAATATCGATTTGAAAGGTAAATGGAATGGTTTTCCGCTAACGACCCAAGGTTCCATTCAAGGAGATGAACAGGGCAATTGGCAATTCCAACAAATAGCGATCGAAAATGGCCCGAATACTTTGACGCTAAACGGCAAATTAGATAAACAGTGGTCATTAGCCGGAAAACTGCGTGCGCAAAAACTATCCGCGATTAATTCACAATGGGATGGCGGTGTCGATGGTGATTTTCGTCTGAATGGCCCAGCCAAAGCACCCGTCTTAGCGTTGCGACTAGCTGCGGCACGTATTGTCATGCCGGGGCAACTTATCCGTGATCTTGAAGTAACGGGTCACGCCACACTCAACCAAAGTCTGCCAGG
>JAYSBB010000095.1:0-8482 GCA_041915645.1 Tolumonas sp. | reverse complement strand
ATTACGTTATTTGTTTGACTGAAGGAATAAGTCGATGGCTCTGATCCCCGATGATGTTCATAATTTTTATGAAGATCTGCTGCAACAACATATTCAAGCGCTCGAATTACATCAAACTCGCGATGAAGATTACCTAGCGGATCTATCCTGCTTAGTTTTAAATCAACTACCCGCTCACTATATTCGTCATAATGTAGATATGATTTATTTCACTACACCAGCTCAACGTGATGAGATGGAATTGCGGGTACAAGATGCCGTGAGTAAATCAGTGAGTTGGCTTGATAAAAAAGAGCACCAGCGCAAAGCGCGTGAAGAGGGCTAAATCTAGGTCGTAAACAGCATGGATACATAGGTTCATGTTCCATGCTGATATTTTATTTTTTAATTAACTGTACAACTGTTTCTACATGCATCGAATGCGGGAACATATCGACCGGCTGCACTTTGGTGATGTGATATCCGCCCTTCTGCAGCACAGCTAAATCTCTGGCTAATGATACCGGTTCACACGATACATAAACGATACGCTGCGGTGACATCGCGAGCATGGTGTTTAACACTGACAATTCACAGCCCTTTCGCGGCGGATCAACTACCACAACATCGGCACGCATTCCCTGTGTATAAAGTGCAGGAACCACCTCTTCCGCTTTACCAACATAAAATTCTGTATTGGCTAACTGATTGCGCTGCGCATTAGCACGAGCATCATCAATGGCCTGTGGCACGATTTCAATACCAATCACTTTTTGTGCTTGCTGTGCCAGATACAATGAAATGGTGCCAATGCCGCAGTAAATATCAAATACCGTCTCATTCCCTCTGAGCTCTGCAAAATGCAGCGCCGTCGCATAGAGTTGGTCGGTTTGTTGTGGGTTAACCTGATAGAACGAATGTGCCGAGATACTAAAGGTTAAACCATGCAGTTCATCTTCTATGCTTTCACTGCCATAACACACACGTTGTTGTATCCCTAAGATACGATTAACCGGATCTGGGTTCACATTGTGGATCACGCTATCAATGCCGTCGATCGACCCCAAAGCCGTCAGTAATTCTGCTTCCTTTGGTAAATCGTCAGTCAGTGTTACCAGCACCACCATGCATAAGCCAGTTTTAAAGCCATGACGGATCATGACATAACGCAGACAACCGGTATGATTAGCCTCATCGTAACCCGCGATATGAAATGTCTTCATCCATTGACGGATTGCAGCCGTAATTGCTGTTGTCTGCTCGTGCTGCACAGGACAAGTTGTGATATCGACAATTTGATGACTATTCTTACGATAAAAGCCAATTTGCGGCTCACCGTTTTCGGTGCGCACGGCATAAACCGCTTTATTACGGAATGCGAGTGGCTGCGACATACCAAGGCATGGTTCAACCTGACTTGTAATGCCTTTACTCTGTAATGCGGCAACAACCTGTTGCTGTTTGATTTTTAATTGTTCGCTGTAAGCCAGATAGGCCAGTTGGCAACCACCGCATTCCGCATAGTTGCAATGTGGTTCTATTCGTTGTGGATGCGGTTGAATGATACGGATCAGATCAGCCTGCGCGTATTTAGGTTTAATGCCATGCAACGTCACCTCTACCTGCTCACCAGGAAGTGTGCCGGGAATGAAAACCTTGCGGTCATGCCAATTGGCAATGCCATCACCCTTATCAGTAAGAGTATCGATAGAAAGAGTTATGGGTTGCCCGTGATGCGGCATGGTGTCTCCGGAGGCGCTCAGAATAAGGTCGGCTATTTTAACTAAATGTACGGATAGGCAGAAGGAAAAGCCGGAAAATGTTCCGGCTTTAATACAGTAGGCAGAATTTATTGCGCAATAAAACGATAACGGGTTAGATGGCGATACGTTTGCCCTGGCAATAACCAAGGATCACCCAACTCAGGACGATTCGGGCTATCTGGAAATAACTGCGTTTCCAGACAAATACCTTCATAGTCATGATAGGGTTCTTCGTTACCCGCGGGGGCACCCGCCAAATAGTTACCGGTATAAATCTGTAAGCCCGGCTGATCAGTCAGAACATCCATCGCCAGCTTTTTATCGGCAGAAACCAGATGTGCAGCGACTTGCTCAGGGCCATCGGTTGCTAATACGTAGCAATGATCAAAGCCTTTCGCAGACATCAACTGGGGATGACTCAACCACTGATCACGTAAACAACGCTGATGTCGTAAATCCAGCGCTGCTTCTACTGGTTGCGGAGCGGATAAAGGAATGCCCATGCCATCAATTGGCAGATAGTCATTCGCATTCACCATCAACTCATGATCGCGAACATCACTGCGCTTTCCATCGAGATTAAAATAGCCATGACAAGTCATATTCACCGGACAAGGTTTAGAGACTTGAGCTTCAATCTCTATTAACAAATCAGAGCCTTGCAATGAGTATGTCAACTTGGTGTCGAAGTCACCAGGGAAGCCTTGATCACCATCTGGGGAATGCAATGACAGCACGACTTTATCAGCCAGCTGGCTGACAATATGCCACTCTCTACGATCAAACCCGTCTTTACCACCATGCAGGCAATTTTCGCCCTGACTCGGAACCAAGTGATGTGTTTGACCTTGATAATGCAACACCGATCCGCCAATACGATTGGCAAAGCGACCCACCATGGCATTCAGGTACACCTGCTGGCTGGCATATTGCTCTGGCTGACAACCTAGCAGCACATTCCGGTAGCTATCACCGACTGGCACATTCAATGACAACAGGGCAGCGCCTGTTGTCATCAATTTCAGCTGCAATCCGGTGTCATTTTCTAACTCGATGAGTTGTGTCATGAACTGCTCCGATTAAAATTGGCCGGCACCCGCACTGGCTTTGCAAACATAACAAGTTGGCTTCAGGCCACTTTTCAGCGGATATTCCGCTTCCACCGCCGCAATAACCTCTGCCACTCGAGCCGGGCGCAATAACGCCACCACACAACCACCAAAACCACCACCGGTCATACGAGCACCGCCATCTGTACCGATATGTTTTTGCAGGATTTCGACCAGTGCATCAATGGCAGGAACGGTGATAGCGAAATCATCGCGCATCGAGTTATGCGATTCCGCCATCAGGACACCCATTTTTTCCAGGTTGCCTGATTCCAATGCATCAGCCGCTTCCAGTGTGCGTGCATTTTCAGTGATCACATGACGAGCACGTTGATAAACCACAGGTTCCAGCTTGCCTTGTTCTGCAGCGGACTGTAGTTGTGCCAGCGACACATCACGCAGTGCTTTCACGCCAAAAAAGTCGGCGACCAGTTCACATTGTTTACGGCGAGTATTGTATTCACTATCAACCAGACCGCGTTTCACATTGGAATGCACGATCAGCACCGCCAAATCATCGGGCATTTTAACCAGTCGGGTTTCCAGTGAACGGCAATCTAACAACAGAGCGTGATCTTTCTGACCACTGGCGGAGATCATTTGATCCATGATGCCGCAGTTACAACCAACAAACTTGTTTTCTGCTTCTTGGCCATTCAGTGCAATAGCTGCTGGGCTCAAACCTAACTGATAGGCCTGATTGAAAGATTCACCGATCGCCACTTCCAATGACGCAGAAGAACTCAAGCCAGCACCTTGTGGCACATTACCCGCAACCACCATGTTCAGCCCTTTCAGGCTAACGTTTTTTTCCAGCAAATATTTCACGACACCACGAATGTAGTTGCTCCACAGCTGATCAGCGTGCGGCTCAATCGGTTGCACCAGTGAAAACTCATCGCGCTGGTTAGCATAATCGGCAGCGATCACTACAACTTGGTCATCATCACGACGTTGTATCGCAACTACAGTTTCATAATCAATCGCGCAAGGCAGCACAAAACCATCGTTATAATCAGTATGCTCACCAATCAGATTGACTCGACCCGGTGCACGAACAAACAAGTCAGGTTCGCAGCCAAAACTGGTTTGAAATACAGCGAGAACTTTTTCTTTTAATGACATAGCAGTTTTCCTCAAGCTTGTTCTTTGTAATGAATATCGCTGACAGCACGCAGACGTTCTGCGGCTTGTTCTGGAGTCAGATCGCGCTGGGTTTCCGCCAGCATTTCATAACCCACCATAAATTTGCGCACCGTCGCGGAACGTAATAGCGGCGGATAAAAATGGGCATGCAATTGCCAGTGTTCCATGTTGCCTTCCTGATGAGGCGCACCATGCCACCCCATGGAATACGGGAAAGAACACTGGAACAAGTTGTCATAACGGCTGGTAAGTAATTTCAGCGCCAGCGCCAGATCTTGTTTTTGCGCATTATTCAATTCGGTGAGACGAAGCACATGCGCTTTTGGCAGCAATAGCGTTTCAAAAGGCCAGGCAGCCCAATAAGGTACAACCGCAATCCAGTGTTCTGTTTCCACCACAGTGCGTTCGCCAGAGGCCTGTTCTTTCTGCGCATATTGCAATAACAACGGTGATCCCTTTTCGGCCAGCCACTGCTTTTGAGTTTGTTCTTCACGGGCTAGTTCATTGGGCAGAAAATTATTGGCCCAGATCTGGCCGTGCGGATGAGGATTAGAGCACCCCATCGCAGCACCCTTATTTTCAAATACTTGCACCCACAGATAATCTTTTGCCAGATCGGTCACTTGTTCACACCAAGTATCAATGACAGATCGGATAGCTGGCACTGGTAACTCAGGCAATGTTTTACTGTGATCCGGAGAAAAACATATAACGCGACTGGTGCCTCGTGCTGATTCACATTGGAACAATGGGTCAGCAGAATGCGGTGACGCCGGTGTATCGGTCATCAGTGCAGCAAAGTCGTTAGTGAACACAAAGGTGTTTTTATAATCTGGGTTTTTTTCCCCATTCACACGAGTGTTACCTGCACATAAAAAACAGTCAGGATCATGGGCCGGACGATCGTCTGGTGCCGCTTTTTCTATCTGCCCTTGCCATGGGCGCTTCGCTCGATGTGGTGACACTAATACCCATTGACCGGTCAGCGGGTTAAAACGACGATGAGGATGATCTATCGGATTGAACATGGTTTATTCCTCGTAACCATTAGGATTAGCTTGCTGCCAGCGCCAGCTGTCGCGTGTCATATCATCAATAGTCCGACTGGCATTCCAGCCCAATTCTCGTTGTGCTTTTGCCGGATCAGCCCAGCATTCCGCAACATCACCAGGACGACGGTCTACCAGTTTATAGTTGATGTCTAAACCACTGGCACGCGCAAAGGCTTGTACCATTTCAAGCACACTCACGCCCTGCCCGGTTCCTAGATTGTAGATATGCAAACCCGCTTTCTCGCCACAAACCTGCCATGCTTTTACGTGGCCTTCGGCCAGATCCATGACATGGATGTAATCGCGGACACAGGTGCCATCTTTCGTCGGATAATCACTGCCAAAAATATTCAGGCAATCACGGCGACCAATCGCTACTTGCGTGATATACGGCATCAAGTTGTTAGGAATGCCTTGCGGATCTTCACCCATACGACCCGATTCATGTGCGCCAATTGGGTTGAAATAGCGCAGTAAAGTGATGCTCCAGCGTGGATCGGCTTTTTGCATATCTTCCAGTATTTGTTCAACCATAAGTTTTGTCTGACCATATGGGCTCATGGTGGAACGAGGGAAATCTTCTGTAATAGGCACAGCATGTGGATCGCCATACACAGTTGCAGATGAGCTAAAAATAAAGCGGTAACAACCAGCACGACGCATTGCGCCAAGCAAACTCAGCGTGCCGGAAATGTTGTTTTCAAAATATTCATACGGTTTTTGTGTTGATTCACCGACCGCTTTTAATGCCGCGAAATGAATAACACCGGCGATTTGTTGTTCCTGAAAAATGCGGTCTAATATCACCGGATCACGGACATCGCCTTGATAGAAAATAGGACACTTTCCCGCCACTTCTTCTATTCTTTTCAGTACCGATAACTTGCTGTTACACAGATTATCGAGAATGACTGGCTCTAAACCTGCCGCTATTAACGCCAGACAAGTGTGACTACCTATGTAGCCTGTCCCGCCGGTGACCAGAATTTTCATGTTCTCTCCTCGTAAAAACGACAACACACCTGTCGGTATATTTGTTGTCCCTTAGTCTAGAAGAGTGTATTCCGTCAGACTGTGATCTGACAAACAAAATGTAAACGTTTACATTTATTCTCTTTCAGATAACCTATGATTAGTGAGGATTTATACTGGAGATAGCATCACTATCCCTGATATATTGCAGCTAGTCGGTATGGAAACTACGCGCATTGGATGAGAGATTTGCATTATGGCAACTATAAAAGACGTCGCTAAACTCGCTGGCGTCTCTATTGCAACCGTTTCTAGAGTAATCAATCACTCACCGAAAACGGGAGAGTCAGCAAGAGCCGCAGTAAACCGCGCAATGGAAGAATTAAATTACCGTCCCGATCCTAATGCCAGAGCATTAGTTAGCCGAGTAAACGATACCATTGGATGCATGGTTTTTGATGTGGCTGACCCATTTTTCGGCGCCATGGTAAAAGCGATTGAAATAGAGTGTCGGGCTCATCATAAACATTTACTGATCGGTAACGGTTCACACGATGCCGCCCAAGAACGTGAAACGATTGAACTTTTAATCAGTAAGCGTTGTGAAGCACTAATAATCCACAGTAAAGCGCTGAGTAATGAAGAGCTGACTGCGTATGCTGAAAAGTCCCCAGGTATGATTTTCATAAATCGATTATTGCCTGACCTTCCCTCCCGCTGTATCTGGTTAGATAACTATTACGGCAGTTACACCGTCACTCAGCATCTGATTGAACTAGGCCATAAACACATTGCTTGTGTTGCATCAAAATACGACATCGAAGACGCCTATGAGCGAATTCGCGGTTATCGGGATGCGCTGCAGGAATCAGGTCTTGACCCGGATGAAATTACCATTGAACGTGCAGAGCCTAATGAGGAAGGTGGCGAACAAGCCATTCAAGATCTACTGGGTCGTGGAATGCCGTTCACTGCAGTTGTCGCCTATAACGATGCAATGGCGACAGGGATTATTTCTGTTTTGATCGATAATGGTTTCCGCGTGCCGGAAGATGTTTCCGTCGTCGGTTTTGATGATGTTATTTTTGCTCGTTTCTCACGGCCAAAATTAACCACCATGCGTTACCCTATCTCCATGATGGCAACCAAAGCCACTCAAATGGCATTACAACTGGCCACTGGCGAAGCACCGGAAACAACCGCTCAGGTTTTCCGCCCGGTATTGGTTAGACGCCAATCATCCGCTGCAGCACCACAAGAAACACGTTAATCCTCTTCGATTAAAGTAATCCGGCTGAATATTTTCAGCCGGATTACTTTTATTCATTTTTTAATTCGTTGGTGAATGTTTCGCTTACAAAAAATTTCGGACTCCGCGTTGCCGGGGAGTCCGATTCATATCTAAGGGGTGAAACAAACTTATTTTTTCTTGGCGTATTTCAGCGAGTCAAGTGCAACAGCCATAATGATGATTGCGCCCTTGATGATGAACTGCCAGTAAGGGTTTACGCCGATGTAGGTCATACCGTAGTTGATAACAGTGAAGATGATTACACCGGTAATTACGCCCAGTACAGTGCCCACACCACCGCTGAATGACACACCACCCACCACGCACGCCGCGATAGCATCCAACTCATACATGAAACCCAAGTTGTTAGTCGCACTACCGATACGGCCTGCTTCCAACATACCACCGAAGGCATAAAACACACCTGACAGCATATAAATCAGGATCAGGTTAACAGTTACGTTAACACCAGATACTTTTGCTGCTTCTGGGTTACCACCGATAGCGAAGATGTTTTTACCGAATTTGGTTTTATTCCACAGCACCCAGATAAAGGCGGTAGCAATAGCGGCGTAAATAACCAGATAAGACAGCTTAAAGGTACCTAATTTAAAGAACCCTTGGGTGAAGCTAGAGAAACGAGGATCAAAACCAGCAATTGGTGATGCACCTGCTAAATCGTAATACAGGGAGTTCACACCGTACACGATGATCATGGTACCCAAGGTAGTAATAAATGGCGTTACGTTCAGTTTTGCAATGATAAAACCGTTCACAAAACCGATAAAAGCACCAATTACGCAGACAATTAGGATAACAACAGGAATTGGTACTTCGCCGATGGAAGGAAATACCTTATTAACGTTGGTCATCGCCTGCAACATAGTTGCAGCGACAATTGCCGCTAAACCAACCTGACGACCAGCAGACAAGTCAGTGCCTTGCGTAACAATCAAACCTGCCACACCTAACGCAATAATAACGCGTACAGAAGATTGGGTAAGGATGTTACTAAAGTTATTTAAGCTTAAAAATGACGGTTCTTCCCGAATTCAAGTCCGAAGTGCGACACTCTCCAATTTAAGCGGCTAGCCTCATTTCTTCAAAAACCTTGGCTGGCTGCTTAAATCCTAAACACTTTTTCGGACGGTAATTTATCCTCGATAACGC
>JAYSBB010000094.1:0-8612 GCA_041915645.1 Tolumonas sp. | reverse complement strand
AGGTTAAAAAAGAACGTCTGTATCGCTTACAGCAGACGATCAATCATCAGGCGATGCAATACAGCCGTCAGATGCACGGCACGGTACAGCGCATTCTGGTGGAAGGGCCGTCCAGCCAGAACATTATGGAACTGCGTGGCCGTACTGAAAATAACCGAGTCGTAAACTTTGCCGGTGATGCCCGTCTGATTGGTCAGTTCGTCGATGTAGAAATTACCGAAGCCTTACCGCATTCACTGCGCGGCACGATCGTGCGAACTGAAGCGGAAATGGATCTGCGTCAGTCCGTCAAACCAGCTGACATTCTGGCCCGTCGCCCTGATGGTGTGGCGGATGACCTGGGTGTAGCTCAGTTCCGTCCTTGATTGCTGATTATGCAGGCCACCGTTAGGGTGGCCTTTTATCCTGAAGAGGAACTTCATGAGCAGACAGATTGCTACCCTCGATATTCATCTTGAACCTGCCGACAGTCAGCGCCTCGCCAGTTTGTGCGGCCCTTTTGACGACAATATCAAACAGATTGAACGCCGTATGGGGGTTGAGATCATTTACCGCAACAACCATTTTCAGGTGGTCGGTAAAGGCAATGTCGCATTGGTGGTTGTGGATCTACTCAAGCAGCTGTATGTCGACACCCAACCGGTTCGGGGTCAGAAAGTCGTTGACCTGACACCAGATCAAGTCCATCTGGCGATTCAGCAGTGCCATATGCTGGAACAAAACGAAGAGACTGACGCATCACCGTATGCCGTTTCGCATGGCAAAGAGATGAACATCAAAACCAAACGTGGCATGGTCAAACCACGTTCGCCGAATCAGGCGCAGTACATCAATAATATCGTCACGCATGATATTACCTTTGGTATTGGCCCGGCCGGTACCGGTAAAACCTATCTGGCCGTTGCTGCAGCGGTGGATGCGCTGGAGCGTCAGGAGATCCGACGTATCCTGCTGACCCGCCCTGCCGTTGAAGCCGGTGAGAAACTGGGCTTTCTGCCCGGCGATCTCAGCCAGAAGGTCGATCCGTATCTGCGTCCGCTTTACGACGCGCTGTTTGAGATGCTGGGCTTTGAACGGGTAGAAAAACTGATCGAGCGCAACGTCATCGAGATTGCGCCGCTTGCTTACATGCGCGGCCGCACGCTGAACGATGCCTTTATCATTCTCGACGAAGGTCAGAACACCACGGTCGAGCAGATGAAGATGTTCCTGACACGTATTGGTTTTAATTCTAAAGCTGTCATTACCGGTGACATCACCCAGATTGACCTGCCTAGGAACGTGAAATCGGGTCTGCGCCACTCCATCGAAGTTCTGAATGGTGTGGATGGACTGTCTTTTAATTTCTTCCAGGCCACTGATGTGGTTCGTCATCCGGTGGTCGCACGCATCGTGCAGGCTTACGAAAAATTTGAACAACAAAAAGCAGCCGCTGAAAGTAAAATAGCAGGCCGCGAGGAATCATCGTCATGAGCATCACGCTTGATCTGCAACTGGCCTGTGCTGACACGGCCGGTCTACCTTCAGAAGCCCAATTTCAGCAATGGCTGGACACAGCCGTTCTACCATTCCAGCAGGAAGCCGAAGTCACTATTCGTCTGGTGGATGAACCCGAAAGTCATGAACTGAACCTGACTTACCGGGGAAAGGATAAACCGACAAACGTGCTCTCGTTTCCGTTTGAATGCCCGCCAGGCGTAGAAGACTTCCCGCTGCTAGGCGATCTGATCATTTGCCGTCAGGTTGTAGAGCTGGAAGCTAAAGAGCAGGAAAAGACACTGGAATCCCACTGGGCGCACATGGTGATTCATGGTAGCTTGCATTTACTTGGTTATGACCATATAGAAGATGACGAAGCCGAAGAGATGGAAGCATTGGAAAAAGAGTTCATGCAAGCTCTCGGTTATCCTGATCCCTATAAAGATGATGAAATTTAAGGATTAATGACATCATGAGTGATGACAACCCTCATACTAGTCACGGTTCACCACGGAAAAAATGGTTAGAACGCCTAAGCCATTTGTTTCAGGGTGAACCGAAAGATCGTAATGATCTGGTCGAAGTAATTCAGGATGCTGAAGAACGCGACGTCATCGATGAAGATACCAAAGCGATGATTGAAGGCGTACTGGAAGTATCCGAACTGCGGGTGCGGGATATCATGATCCCCCGTACGCAAATGATCACGATTCGCCGCGATCAGCCTGTCTCTGCCTTTTTACCGTTGATCATTAAATCTGCGCATTCACGCTTTCCGGTCATCAACGAAGACAAAGATCATGTCGAAGGCATTCTGCTGGCTAAAGATTTACTGCCTTATGGTTTTGGGTTAACCACTGAACCCTTCGATTTCGATAAAATTATGCGGCCAGCCGTGGTTGTGCCAGAAAGTAAGCGGGTCGATCGGCTGCTAAAAGAGTTCCAGCAGGAGCGCTATCATATGGCAATTGTTGTGGATGAATTTGGCAGTGTCTCTGGTCTGGTAACCATCGAGGATATTCTGGAACTGATCGTCGGTGAAATCGAAGATGAATACGATGACCAGGAACAGGCGCAGCAGTTGATCCGCCCGTTAGAGGCTAACCGTTACTCCGTCAACGCACTGACACCGATTGAAGATTTCAACGACTATTTCAGCAGTCAGTTTAGCGATGATGATGTCGATACTATTGGTGGCTTGGTGATGCACGGATTTGGCCATCTGCCAAAACGTGGTGAAAATATTGAATTGTCCGGCTTCGATTTCAAAATTCTACAGGTCGATCGCCGCCGCCTGATCCAGCTACAAGTTACTCTTCCTGAACAGCGAACAGATAATAATGAATTGGAATAATACCGACGGTTTCCGCCGTCCAGCTTCACAACGCGCTCTCTGGGGCGCGTTGTTGTCTGGCTTATTGTGTGGTGCTGCTTTCGCCCCCTATAAAATCTGGCCGTTAGCCTTTGTTGCCATGTTGGGCTTATTGCTCTCTTTACATCAGCAAACGGCAAAACGCGCTTTCCGTCTGACCTGGCTGTTTGCCATGGCGATGAACCTGCCCAGCTTGTGGTGGATCCATGTCAGCATGACCCAGTTTGGCGGCATACCTCTACCTGCTGCATTTGCACTAGTCGCGATCCTTTGCGCTTATCTCTCACTGTATCCGGCACTGGCCGCCGCATTACTCAACTGGCTGTTTCCCAAAAACGGAGTTACCCGTCTGCTGCTGGCCTTCCCGGCGTTATGGCTGATCAGCGACTGGTCGATGGGGCATGTCATGACCGGCTTCCCCTGGATGTGGCTGGGCTACAGCCAGATTGATACCTGGCTGACCGGGTTTGCTCCATTATTCGGCGTACAGAGTATCACCTTAGCTGTGTTATGGAGTGCTGCGGCTGTCCTGCTTTGCTGGCAAAAACGGCAAATATTGTGGCTGTTAGTTCCTGCCGTTCTCTTCTTTACCGGTTACGGTCTGCAACAGAAAGTCTGGACCACACCGGGCAAACCCGTCAATTTCGCCTTAGCTCAGGGGAATATTCCGCAGTCCTCCAAGTGGGATCCCAACTTCATCAAGCCAACCCTGGTTCGTTACCTGGATCTGACCAAGGAAAGCAAAGGCGCGGATATTATCGTGTGGCCGGAATCTGCAGTACCGGCGTTGGAAAATGATATGCGCGAATTCATGACCAATATTGATGATGCGTTGCGTAGCCAGAAAACCGGATTTATCACCGGTATCCAGTATTACGATCAATCACAGGATCGTTACTACAACGGCGTCATTGGTAGTGGCCTGATTGATAAAGACGGCAAACAAACTTATCAATACGGACAAGGCAATCGCTGGTATAAACATCATCTGCTGCCGATTGGTGAGTTTGTACCATTTGGTGATCTGCTGCGCCCGATAGCACCGTTCTTCGATCTGCCGATGTCTTCGTTCTCTCGTGGCGATGCCGTGCAGGAAAACCTGATGTCTGCCGGTTACAAATTTGCTACGTCAATCTGTTATGAAATGGAATATTCAGATGAACTGCGACAAAACATTCACGACGATACGCAGTTTATTGTGAATGTGTCTAATGACAGCTGGTTCGGCACCTCCGGCGGTCCATGGCAGCACATGGAAATTGCCCGCATGCGAGCGATGGAGTTTGGTAAAGCCGTGATCCGGGCCACCAACAGCGGTGTCACGGTCGTCTTTGATCATCAGGGAAAAACGCTTGGCATCCTGCCTCAGTTTGAGCAGAAGGTGCTCCGCGTCGACGCCAGACCGACCACCGGCGTCACACCTTACACCCGATGGGGATCAGTGCCACTGTTTATCTTCTGCGGTCTGGCTTTAGTCATCGGCCTCTGGTTACAACATCGTAAGTCAGAAGACTACCTGTAAGTGGGTACTGGCAGGTCAGAAATATAACTGACCTGCTTTATCTCCCATGACGCAATACTACTCATCAAACAACGCAGCAACATCCAGCTCATCCAGCCGGGAAATAACCTGATTGACGCCTTCGGTTGCCTGCAAACGCTCATGTTTCTCTTGTGGCCCCAAAGCCACAATATAACCTGCACCACCGCGTCTGGCTGCTTCCAGGCCAGAAAGTGAATCTTCAATTAACAGACACTGACTGAACGGCGTTTCGATCTGTTTAGCAGCAGCCAAAAACAGGGCCGGATCTGGTTTCCCTGGGCGGGAACCATCGTCATAGATCAGTTTTGATCTGTCAAACCAGCAAGCCAGCCCTAATTGCTGGTAATAGAAATCAACGTTGATTTTTGGAGAAGCTGTCGCGATGGTGAAAGGAATTTCCCGATTGGACAGTTGCCCCAGCAACGAGATTGCCCCTGGAGAAAAACGATATTGATCCCCTGCGGCTATCGCCAGCTCATGGTAGGTTCGTTCTTTTTGCTCTATCAGAGACTTCAACTCCGGTTCAGTCAGCTCACGCCCTGCCAGATAAGTCAACGTATGCAAATTATTCCGGCCGTGTACATGCAGATCCATCTCTTCGACAGTAAATGCCTGACCACGCAGACGTTTCGAAAACAGTTGCCAGGCCTGTTCATGCAGATGCGTATCCCATAGCAAAACCCCGTTGAAATCAAAGACAACACCACGCAACTTCATTCTTCAGTCCTTTGTGCAGAAATAGGTATGCAGTGTCAGATAGTTTTTATATCAGGGGAAAACAGACAATAGATAAAAGCGACCGATATCACAAAATTTCCGCAAACTTTATTTTTCCAGCAACTGTCGGAACAGTGATTCTTTGAGTCGTAAACGTTGGTCAGCCAGATCGGAAAGTAATGCTCCCGCATCAGTACCGGATAATGAGGTGATCCTGGCATCAACGGCATAATAGGAGGCCAGTTGTGCCGCAAACTCCTGATCACTTTTACTCAGACGATCAAAATGGGCTGCCAAATCGGGAAACTCATACGCCAGAGAGTAAGACATAGTGAGACCTCCAATACAAAGGTCTCATGACTATAGATGAATTTGACTAAATTTTAGTCAGCAAGATCACATTCCTGTACATGACCCAGTGCAGCCAATAAAACTTCTGTGCCTGCGCCTTTACGTGTTGCATTCTCACTCAGATAACGCCGCCATGCTCTTGCTCCCGGAACCCCCTGGAACAGACCAAGCATATGGCGGGTAATATGAGACAGATAGCCACCACTTTGTAAATGTTGCTCAATATAAGGCAGCATTTGCATAATAATGTCATGACGCGATGAAATGGCATGATGATCGGCAAACAGTTCCGCATCAATGTGTGCCAGCATATAGGGGTTCTGATACGCTTCCCGCCCTACCATAACACCATCCACATGCAACAAATGCTCTTTGATCTGCGCTAAATCGGTAATGCCTCCATTAATCGCAATGGTCAGCTGCGGATAATCGCGTTTTAACTGATAAACCCGTTCATAATCCAGCGGCGGGATATCCCGGTTTTCTTTCGGGCTTAAACCACTTAGCCAGGCTTTACGGGCATGCACAATGAAAGTATCACAGCCAGACTGTTTTACTGTCTCAATAAAATCGCAAAGAAATTCATACGAATCCAGGTCATCAATCCCGATCCGCGATTTCACTGTCACCGGAATACTGACTTCAGCACGCATAGCAGCAACACAATCCGCAACCAGCTGTGACGAAGCCATCAGACAGGCACCAAACCGACCATTCTGCACCCGATCCGAAGGGCAACCCACATTCAGATTGATTTCATCATAGCCACGTTCTTCCGCAATCCGGGCGCATTTTGCCAGTGCATCAGGATCTGAACCGCCCAACTGTAAAGCAATAGGATGTTCGTCCGCGCTGTACTGCAGATAGTCCCCTTTCCCGAATAGGATCGCGCCCGTCGTTACCATTTCCGTATACAACAAGGTATTCCTGGTTAGCAGACGGTGAAAATAGCGGCAATGCCGATCCGTCCAATCCAGCATCGGCGCAATAGAAAAACGATTAAGCGGATAACCGGAAACGTTACCAACAGAGAACTTCTGATCGGGCATGCCTGTATAACCTGTCATTGCGAAAAGGCCGATATGTTACGTGAGAATCTGGCTATTGCAATCATTCGAGCAGAAGGTTGCAATATGTAAAAATATACTTTTCTTCTAACATCTCACAGAAATAATCATCTCTTCGGCTACCACTTAACACTCGGTATGTTAGAGTTTATGTATAGCAATTAAAGGAATACCCACAGATATGCGCGCAGAATTTGTTAATCCGTTTCTGTTATCACTAATGAATGTAATGAGCACGATGGCTCAGGTTGAACTGAAGCCCGGTGCTCCTCGCAAGAAAAACGATGATGTCGCGCGTGGCGATGTCTCTGGCTTGATCGGTATGGTCGGTCCGCAAACCAAAGGCTCATTTTCGATTACTTTTGATAAATCACTTGCACTGGAAGTGATGCGCCGAATGCTGGGTGAAGCCCCAACGACAATTAACGATGAAGTCACTGATATGGTCGGCGAAATTACCAATATGGTTACCGGCGGTGCCAAGCGTATATTAGGCGAAAAAGGTTACGATTTTGATATGGCGACTCCGATCGTAGTTTCCGGCGCCAATCACACCATCAGCCATAAAGGAAATGCTCCCAAGATCCTGATGCCTTTTGAATGTGAATTCGGCTGCGCCACCATTGAAATCTGCTTTGAATAAGATCACCGCTGGATCAGGGATATGACATATGTTTAGCAAATTATTTTTCTGGGCATTTATTGCGTTAGTTGCGGTGTTGGGTTGTTCAGAAATCAATTTTGAGAGTTCTATCTATAAAGAAGATGAAAACAGCCTCGAAATTATTTTTCCTCAATGGCAAACCGACGAACCATGGCTTTATTTTTACTGGACACCCGGAACAGTAAAATGGCACAAAGATCCACCAGAGGAAGAGATGCCAAGCCTTCCCAACATGTAATCACGTAAAAACAAAACACCGACTTCATGTCGGTGTTTTGTTTTTATCACTTAGATTAATCCCTCCAGCAAATCCGGAGGATTATCTGTTTTATTTATATTCCATAATAACGCGGGGCGTTAACTTAGTTATCAATTCATAAGGTATTGTACCAATAGCTTCCGCCACTGTTTCGACTGGTAAACCATCGCCCCACAGAGTCACATCATCACCAACTTGATCTTTGGCATCCGGCCCGAGATCAATTGTCAGCATATCCATCGAAACCCGGCCAACCAGTGGCACGATCCGGCCATTGACTAACACTGGCACACCACTCGGCGCCATGCGAGGGTAACCATCACCATAGCCAATCGCAACAACACCGATTTTCGTATCCTGCTGTGCCACCCATTTAGCACCATAGCCAACCGGCTCGCCTTGTTTTACCAAACGTACCGCTATCAGACTACTTTTCAGCGTCATCACCGGTTTTAACCCATGATCAACACCGGTTTTACCCTCGAACGGCGAAGCGCCATACAGCATGATCCCAGGACGGATCCAGTCAGCATGCGCATCATGCCACTCCATGATGCCCGCTGAACTCGCCAGAGAACACTCACCCGGATATTTCTGTGTCAGCTGATTAAACAGCTCAATTTGCCTGGTGGTGGTCATGTCATTCAGCTCATCAGCTCGACTGAAATGGGTAATAAAGTTGAACGGTTGTACCACATTCCGGCATTTCGCCAATCGCTCACAAAAGGCTTCAGCCTCTTCCGGCCGGACACCAAGGCGGTGCATGCCAGTATCCAGTTTTAACCAGACAGTAACAGGATTGGATAACTGCATTTGCTCCAGTGCATCAAGCTGTTCAACCGAATGTACCGCCGTTTGAATATTGTTCGCCGCCAGCACAGGCAGATCGTCCGGGCTGAAAAAACCTTCCAGCATGATGATCGGTTTCACGATACCACTGGAACGCAGGATCAGCGCCTCTTCCAGACGAGCTACCGCATACGCATCTGCTGATGACAGCGTCTTTGCTACCTGCACCAAACCGTGGCCGTAAGCATTCGCTTTAACAACCGCCACCACTTTTGTATTAACCGGGATCTGAGCTCGGACTACCGCAAGATTGTGTTGTAATGCCTGAGAATCAATCTGCGCCGTTGCACCCTTCATGAATAATCCTTAGT
>JAYSBB010000093.1:0-8669 GCA_041915645.1 Tolumonas sp. | reverse complement strand
TTCATATCCGGGAATTCCGGAATCGCCAATTCACTCCGATTCCGGAAGGAATACAACTGGCAAGCTATGACATGCTCAATTATTTAGGTATAACTTGAGTACTTAGTTTTTTAATTAATTTAATTACAAAATAGTGACAAATTATTTTTTCTGATAAAGGCATTTAAAACGGAACAAACAAGAGCATTCCGCGCTTATATGTTTAGTATAATCATTTTTAAAAATACAGACAGTTGATCTTGATCAAAAATAACAAACAACCAGAAAATTAATAATATTAAATAAAATATTCCATCAGACAAAAATGCACTTTGACTTATAGAGAAAGAATCAAGGAAACAATAAAAACACAGCTAAACTCACTGTCTACAAAAGAATCCCTTCCTTTATAAGAAAAGATATAAATATTTCTATATCAATAAGTTAATAACAAGATGCACATTAAAAATACTTAACCAAAGGCAAATTGTTATCATAATGTTTATTTTTTAAAGATATTGTTAAACGAAACAAGAATAAAACTACACATTTAATAAATAGCCATTAATAAACAAAAAAAATAGTTTTGCAAATAAAGTAAGCAAGATTAAATATGAAAATGAAATATTATTAATTGCATGTGTTAATTAGATTTAACCAACATTATTAAACTCTCGAAAATTCATGAGAGAAAGCCAGTTAAAAATTAGTTTTTATTGCAATAAGAATTACCCCAATACTAGTCTGAAATTATAAAAACAATCTTCGGGAATCTGTTTCTTAAATCTACTGTTTCTTAAATCTATGAGTTTTTAGTTTGGAGTTGATACTTATGCACTCTCACAATGAAATTCTGCACAATGATGTTCTGAGTCCATTTACCCTTCCTAATGGCATACAACTTAAAAACCGTATCCTGATGGCGCCTATGACCACTTGTACTGGTTATTTCGACGGTAGTGTGACCAATGAACTGGTTGAATATTATCGCGAACGCGCTGGCAGCATCGGTACAGTGATCGTTGAGTGTGGTTTCATCGATGACCGAGGGTTAGCATTCCCCGGAGCAATCGGTGTTGATCACGACAACAAAATCGAAGGGTTGGCTAAAATCGTCGATGCCATTCAATCCAAAGGCTCCAAGGCTGTTTTACAGATTTATCATGGCGGCCGGATGGTCGAGCCTGAGTTGATTGGTGGCAGAACGCCCGTCGGACCAAGCGCCATTGCTGCACCACGCGAAGGTGCTGCAACGCCTGTCGCGCTGACATCAGAAGAAGTGGATGACATGATCACCAAATTTGGTGAAGGTGTGCGTCGCGCTATTAAAGCGGGCTTTGATGGTGTCGAAATTCATGGTGCCAACACTTACTTGATCCAGCAATTCTTTTCACCAAATTCAAATCAGCGTGATGATAAATGGGGTGGTTCTCGCGAAAATCGCGCCCGCTTCCCGCTGGCGGTGCTGGAAATTACCCAGAAAATGGTACGCCAGTATGCCGACCCTTCTTTCATCATCGGTTATCGTTTCTCGCCAGAAGAGTTGGAAGTACCGGGTATTCGTTTCGATGACACCCTATATTTGCTGGAACGACTCGCCGATCTCGGCTTGCATTACTTGCATTTCTCAATGGGCTATACATTGCGCCCATCGATTGTTGATAAGCACGATCCGACACCATTGATTCAGAAATATACCGCTATGCGTTCTGAAAAACTGGCATTGATCCCGATGGTGGGTGTTGGTGGTATCGTCAATAAATCTGATGCAGAAGCTGCTATCGAACACGGTTATGACTTAGTTGCTGTGGGTAAAGCCTGTATCGCCTACCCAGACTGGACAGACCGTATCGCTCGCGGTGAAACGCTTGAACTATTCATCGACAGCACCCAACGTGAAGCATTGACTATTCCTGAGCCGCTGTGGCGCTTTTCGCTGGTTGACGCCATGATCCGTGATCTGAGCAGCATGCCAACCGGCAAATTCAAAAGCGGCGTGTTCCAAGAAAAAATTCAAGATGAAGCACATGAGCTGATGCTCAACGTGAGTCTGGAAACTGATCGTATCGCCGATATTGAATTGGAAACTGCCGACAATCTGGATGTCACGTTCAATACCAGCTTTGAAGAGATCCGTACCCGAATTCTGGATGCTAACACCCCTCACGTGGATGCTGTTTCTGGTGCGACAACACAAAGTGAAGCCGTGAAAAAAGCCGTAACCAAAGCCATGGCTAAATCTTGCAAAGCGATGGCTTTGGAAGATGGTGGCAGCCTGGAACCTCCTTGCTATGACGTAGTCGTGATCGGTAGCGGCGGTACTGGTTTAGCGGCAGCGATTCAAGCCAGTGACCGCGACACCAGTGTATTGTTAGTTGAAAAAATGCCCACGATTGGTGGTAACACCATTAAAGCCTCGGTTGGTATGAATGCAGCAGGCACCCGATTCCAAAAATTAAAAGGCATTCATGACTGCAAAGAGAAGTTCTATCAGGAAAGTCTCAAAGGTGGTCAAGGTACCAATAACCCAGAACTGCTGCGTAGTTTTGTCAATAATGCACCGGAAGCGATTGAATGGCTGGCCGATCGCGGTATTGAGCTGAACGACATTACCATCACCGGTGGCATAAGCACCGATCGTACGCATCGCCCGGCTGACCGCTCTGCAGTGGGTGGTTTCTTGATCAGCGGCCTGCAACGCAACATCACTCAACGTGATATTGATGTAATGTTAGATACCGATGTGCTTGAGATTTTGATGGAAAACGGTGCAGTTAGTGGCCTGCGCGTGAAAAATGATGAAAATGAAGAACTCACTATTCGCGCGAAAAGTATCGTCATGGCAACCGGAGGTTTCAGTGCCAATCAGGAAATGGTAGTGAAATACCGCCCAGACCTGAAAGGTTTCGTGACTACCAACCACAAAGGCGCGACCGGCACTGGTATTGCTTTGCTGGAACGAATTGGTGCCGGCACTGTCGATATGGGTGAAATTCAGATCCACCCTACGGTTGAACAAACCACTTCTTATCTGATTTCAGAAGCGATCCGTGGCGGTGGTGCCATTCTGGTCAATCAAAAAGGTGAACGGTTCGTCAACGAATTGGAAACGCGTGACAAAGTCTCTGCAGCGATAATCAATTTGCCAGAACATTACTCATACATCATTTTTGATGAGCAGGTACGCCGTAACAACAAAGCTGCCGATGAGTATATCGGCAAAGGGTTTGTGGTCAGTGCTGATAGCCCGCGCGTATTGGCTGATAAACTGGGCCTTGACATGCATACGTTTCTGGCAACATTAGAACGCTATAATCTCTTTGTTGAAAAACAGCATGATGCAGACTTTGGCCGCACAACAGCGCTGCGTCACCCTATTCATGAAGGCCCGTTCTACGCGATCCGTATCGCACCGGGGGTACATCACACTATGGGTGGTGTCACCATTAACGCAGATACAAAAGTGTTGGATGTAAACGGTAACGTGATTCCGGATGTATTTGCTGCAGGTGAAGTAGCAGGCGGGCTGCATGGCCGTAACCGTATCGGCGGTAATGCGGTCGCCGATATCATCGTTTTCGGCACCATGGCTGGTCGCCACGCAGCAAACTGGGCAAAACAGTAATAACCAAAAGCCGGTGTGTTCCGTACAGCACATCGGCTTTTTCCTTCTCTGATTTAGGGTGCTCATATGCCTGCAGAACAACGTGTTTATTCCTATTCTGCCGTGCTCATGGGCTCCCCCATCCTGCTAAAACTCTTTGAAGATAATCAACACGTTGCAGTTTCTGTTTTCCGCCTGATTAAACAACAAGAAAACCTGCTGACGGTGAATCGTGCTCAATCTCAACTCATGGCCGTTAACCACGCTGCTGGCTTACACCCTGTTGTAGTAAGCCAACCTGTTTTTGATTTGATCAAGCAAGCTAAAGCCGTCAGTTTACTTGCCAACAGTTGTTTTAATTTAGCGATTGGGCCGTTGGTGAAACGGTGGAAGATCGGTTTTTCTGGTAACTCTGTGCCAGCAGAAGCTGACATTGCATCGCTACAGCGACTTATTAATCCAAAGGAAGTCATTCTCGATCCTCAAACTTGTTCTGTTTTTTTAGCGCAGCAAGGCATGGAGATCGATCTTGGGGCCATCGCGAAAGGCTATATTGCTGATCGCGTGCGAGATGAACTGCACCGCTTGGGCATTCACCATGCGTTAATTAATTTGGGCGGCAATGTGCTGACCATTGGTGCGCCGTTGTATGGTGCAACCTCATGGGCTATCGGATTAAAGAGACCCTTTGGGGAAACAGATGCAACCATTGGCGTGATCGATGTGGTGGCAAAATCTGTAGTAACATCAGGCGTTTATGAACGCCATTTTAAAATTGACGGCAAGATTTACCATCATATTCTCGACCCGAAAACCGGCTATCCGTTAGATAATGAGATCTTGAGTGTCACGGTCATTTCTGATGATTCGATTGATGGCGATATCTATACCACCCTGCTCTATGGCATGGGAGTCGAGAAAGCACTGAATTACCTTGCTACGATTCCCCATATCGAAGCCATTTTTGTTACTAAACAAAGGCAAGTAATTCTCTCATCGCAACGGCAGTTTAAGTTTACGTTGCAGGATGAAAGCTATCAGCAACTCTGACCACGATAGTGGATTTCTGCCGGTATTTGCTCAAGGATAAAGTCGATCAGTAATCGTAAGCGGTGTGGCATATTGACCCGATCGCGATAAAGCAGATAAACCGGTCGCCTACGCCCCTGCCATTCCGGTAGCACTATCTGCAATTTTCCAGCGGCGATATAGGGTGCAACCATGGTAACCGGAAACAGCCCGATCCCTATTCCGGCCAGCGTGGCGTTCATGGCGGTATGTAGATCATCTACCTTAAACCGGGCTTTAGCCGCCACATCAAAGTTGAACTCTTCCTGCGTCACAGAATGAATGAGACGCCAGTGCTGAACCGGCTTAGAAACCACCACCGGATAATGAATAAGCGCCTGTGGGTGCGATAGTGAAACCGCTGAGTTCGTCGCCATTTCTGTGCTCATGCACAGGCAAAACGGGATATCGGTCAGGTGGCGGACAATCCAGTCGGGCGTTGTCATTTCACCAACGCGGATCGCCAAATCAACGTGATTCTCGATCAAATCAATGTTTTTATTCGATATGGTCAACTCAATGTCAATCTGTGGATATTGCAGCATAAAGCGGCTCAATAACGACACAAACCACTGCTGGGCAAGATTAATCGGCGCCGCAACGTGTAACTTGCCTTTTGCCGACTGTTTCGCGCTGTAAAGCTGGTGCGTGATATCATTCAACTCGTCAAACAACGGGCCGCAACGATCCAGATATTCTTCGCCGCTTTCGGTTAATGTTACGCGGTGCGCGTTTCTTTCCAGCAACCGGACAGTCAGTGCGTCTTCCAATACACTGATCCGGCGACTGAGTGTCGAAAGCGGCACACCCGATTCTTGCGACGCTTTTTTATAACTGCCGGAGCGTGCCACCAGCCAGAATAAGCGCAAGTCA
This sequence comes from Tolumonas sp., assembly GCA_041915645.1. Taxonomy (GTDB): domain Bacteria; phylum Pseudomonadota; class Gammaproteobacteria; order Enterobacterales; family Aeromonadaceae; genus Tolumonas. The sequence goes on along the minus strand of JAYSBB010000093.1, from coordinate 3,145 downwards.
TCTAATGAATAGTCAGGTTTCATAATTGGAATCATTGATCTCATAAATGCTTGTTTTAATCATAAATGAAATCAATAAACTGGCGGAGTGTTTTTTAACGGGAGTTACTTATGCAAACGTCACGTCAAACCACGACCGTGCTGTTATTGATCCTATGTGTATTTTTTTGGGGAAGTGTATTCCCGGTTGCTAAAATCATTCTCACTGATATGAGTAATGTTTCTCTGGCCGTTTTGCGTTTTATCATCAGTATTGCTGGGTTAGGCATATATTGCCTGATCACCCGGGAAAAATGGCCGACTCTGACGATACAGCACTATTTGGCCTTAACCTTACTCGGCATTATCGGGATCGGCGGATTTAATATGGGGTTGTTCAGCGGGTTAAAAACCACTACGCCAACCAACGGTGCGCTGATCATGGCGTTAAGCCCGTTGACCACCACCTTACTAAGTGCGCTGATGGCAGGAAAATTACCCTCATTAAAACAGGGGATCAGTTTACTGGTCAGCCTGCTGGGTGTTTGCATCGTGATCACTCACGGTCATCTGTCACAGTTGGTGAAATTACAGATCAACCAAGGGGATTTATACATCATGGCGGCCATGCTGACCTGGTGTTGTTACACGCTATTCTCTCAACGCATGATGACCGTGATGTCCCCCATTATGTTTACGCTAATCACCATGATTACCGGTACGTTAGCGCTGCTGGTGATATGCCTGACATCACACGTTTCACCTATGACAGAGATGCTGCAACTCCCTGCTTTTTCACTGATTCTGTTACTCTATATCAGCATTTTTGCGACCGTTCTCGGCTATTTATTCTGGATAAACGGCGTTAAACATCTGGGTGCCGCGCGAACTTCGGTGTTTTATAACCTGTTACCTGTCTTTGCCGCTCTCGTTTCATATCTGTTTGGTCAGCCACTGACCTTAGATCAGATATTGGGCATGGTGGTGGTTTTGGCTGGGCTGTCGATTTCCAAATTGAATCTGAATTTCCTGCGGCAACCGCAGCGGGAAATCTGATTCAATCAGGATGCATGAAAACCTATTCCGCATGAACCCACCGTAATGAACCATCAGTGCGCCGTTCTTTTTTCCAAAATGGCGCACTGGTTTTGAGTTCATCGATCAGGAATTCACAAGCTGCAAATGCCGCCTTACGGTGCGCACTGGCGACCAGAATCAGTACGATTTGATCGTTGATAGTCAGCTCCCCTATTCGATGGATCAGCGTGCAACCTTGGATTGGCCACCGAGTGTGAGCTTCTGCCACCAGTTTTTCCAGACTGAGCTGCGTCATGGCCGGATAATGTTCAAGATGTAACCCGGTTACATCGCTGTTCTGGTTAAAATTCCGCACTTTGCCGATAAAACTGACGATGGCACCGGTTTCTGGATTATCACTCAGACGGGCATATTCCGCAGCTACATCAAAGTCTTCCTGCTGGACTAGGATTTTGTTGCTCATATCAACCCCCTGTTACCGGCGGAAAAAAAGCGACTTCATCATCGGCGGATAACGGTGTATCCCACGGCACCAGACACTGATTGACCGCCACCAGTAATGGGGATTCTTGTAACGCTAACTGCCATTTATCGCCACGGGTTGCCAGATGCTCGCGCAAAGCTTGTGCGGTAACAAAGGGCTCGGTGATGGTTAACTCGTCGACCCCCACCAGCTCACGGGTTTGAGCAAAAAATAAAACTTTCATCCATGACCTCACTCTTTCAAAATTTCAGATCGCTCAGTTTTTAGAGATCAACTCTCAGCCGAAAAATCACCGGATTTACCACCAGTTTTGGTCAATAAACGCACCGATTCAATCACCATGTCTTTTTGCAACGCTTTGCACATGTCATAGATGGTCAGTGCAGCGACTGATGCTGCAGTCAGTGCTTCCATTTCCACCCCGGTTTTGCCGTTCAGTTTGCACAGCGTTTCGATGCGCACCTGATTGCGTTGTGTGTCGGCAGTTAAATCGACTTCAACTTTAGTCAGTGCCAGTGGATGACACAGCGGGATCAGATCAGAGGTCTTTTTCGCCGCCATAATCCCAGCGATACGGGCAGTCGCAAACACATCACCCTTATGATGATCACCCGCCATGACGATGCGCAGCGTTTCAGCTGACATGGATACAATCGCTTCAGCGCGCGCGGTGCGAGTGGTGATCTCTTTATCACTGACATCGACCATATGCGCTTCGCCACTGCTGTTGATATGCGTCAGTTGGTTTCCAGTTAAACTCATGACGTTTCCTTAGCGACGCAGATGAGGCACGAAGTTACAAGGTTTATGGCGGGAATCGAGCTGTGACTGAATGATGTGATCCCAAGCCGTACGACAAGCATTCGTTGAACCCGGCATGCAGAAAATCAGCGTCTTGTTGGCCATGCCCGCCAGCGCGCGACTTTGAATGGTGGAAGTGCCGATTTCATTAAAAGATACCTGTCGGAACAGCTCGCCAAAGCCTTCGATAGTTTTATCAAACAGCGGCGCTACCGCTTCGGGCGTGATATCACGGCCCGTAAAACCGGTGCCACCAGTGACTAACACCACCTGTACGTTTTTATCGGCGATCCAACGCGAAAGAATGGCGCGGATGTCATATTTGTCGTCAATGACGATCTGTTTTTCCACCAGATGGTGCCCGGCTGATTGTAGATTATCTACCAGTGAACGACCGGAGGTGTCTGTCTCTTCGTTGCGGGTATCAGACACAGTTAACACTGCAATGTTTAATGGCACAAAGTCGGTTGCCGCGTGACTCATAATAATTGTCCTTCATGATTAGTTTCGTTAAGACGGCGTTGGCATAACTGCCACTCTTCCGGCGTATTGGTGTTTTCAAAACAGTATTGATATTTCGGCGATATCGGCAATTCGATGATAAGCGCGGCATGACAGAACTGATGCATACTGCGCTGATTGGCGGGTGTTTCTGGCGCTAATAATCCGGCCAGAATTTCACGGTTCGCATCGTTATTCAGCAGCAGTAACGGGAATTGCGCATCGGCATAACTGATGCCATTGCCTGCAAACGTAAAGCGCATTAGCAGCTGCAACAGCTCACTGGTCATATAGGGCATATCGACCGGTAAAATCAGGAGTTTTTCGGTTTTACAGACATCCA
>JAYSBB010000092.1:0-8785 GCA_041915645.1 Tolumonas sp. | reverse complement strand
AAATTTATGCCCATAGCTCGCCAAACACTGATGAATACGCGTTGGGAAAAAGATCAATCTGGTTATGCTTTTCTGACTGACCGTCAGGGAACACTTCTTATTTATCCACCCAGTGCCAGCCGTGAAGGCGGGATGTTAGATCCCGTCCAAGTCGAAGGCCGTGATGAAAATGTAAACCAAGCCTTTGCACGTATTGGTCAAGGTAATACCCCCGAATCGATTGTTTACCCTTATGTAAAACCAGGCACGACCGAACGTATTCTTAAGGTTGCCCATGTTTACCCGTTAGGGGATTACATGCTGGTTTCCGGTGTTTACGTTGATCGAGCTGATCGCGCCTTTACCAATTATCTGAAACAAAGTGCCGTGCTAATCGCCATCATGCTGTTGTTGATCGGCGGCGTTATTACGCTGTTTAGTAAGGCAATTGGCCAGCAAGTACACGCTTCGTTGCAGGCACTAAGTCGTATTACGCAACGCAATTTAAGTCAGTCACAAAAAAGCAGCGGGAAAGATGAGTTTGCCCAAATTGACCGAGCGGTAGAAGAAACCCGGAATAATCTGGCGCAAATGCTGCTGCAACAACAAGAGATGTCACTTTCTCTGGCCAGCGCCTCGGCACAAATGAACACCGGTATGAGTCAGGTTGATCATGCGGTGCGGGATGAACGCCTGCGCCTGGATTCTGTCGCCGCGTCCATGGAAGAGATGGCCACCACTGTGCGTGAAGTGGCACGTAATGCCAATGATGCGTCGGATGCCACACGGAATACCGACCATCTCGCCGCTTCTGGGGTGAAACAGATCCGTGATGCGATTAATTCAATGAACACCCTGTTTGATAACCTGTCTACCAGCGCGGATTCCGTAAATGGTGTTGAGCAAAAGGTCGCGGTTATCGGCTCGGTCGTTGATACAATTCGCGGCATTTCCGAACAAACCAATCTGTTGGCACTGAACGCAGCAATTGAAGCAGCTCGTGCAGGTGAACAAGGTCGTGGTTTTGCCGTGGTGGCGGATGAAGTTCGTACCTTGGCCAGTCGTACACAGCAAGCCACGCAGGAAATCGCCAATATGATCGCAGGCCTGCAACAAGGCACGCGGCAGGCCGTCTCACTGATGCAAAACAGTATTGATGCCGCCAATATGGCAGTCGAAAATGCCCAGAAAGCCAGCACCGGCTTTGAAGAAATTGCGGCACAGACCGGCCAATTAGCGGAACGCAGTGAGATGATTGCGGCGTCAGCCGAAGAACAAGGTGTGGTTGCCGATCAGGTTGCCGATAGCTTGGTCGCTATTCGTGATTCGGTGGAAGAAACTGAGCAGGTGGTCACTGATTTAGCACAAGCCAGTAAAACATTAAGCCACCATGCCCAAGTGATGGATGAGATGGTCCGCAGTTATACATTGCCGACCCGCCATTAATATCTCCATAGCGGCATGCTCAATCATGCCGCTATCCTTCCTGCTTATACCCAAAGTAATTGGAATTGCAGCAAGGCGACAAGTGAACGAATCCCCATGAGCATAGTCGGCTATGTGATTGGGGTGAGTGAACACCGTTAACGACGCTGCAATTTCAAGTACGAAGGGTATGACAACAAGCACTCGATGGCTGGGCCAACTCATCTAAGATTGGACAATCAGAACTGTCATCGCCATGGCAACGACTAACCAGTGTTTCCAGCGCACTTTTCATCTGCGTCAATTCAGTAATTTTTTGCTCTAATACCGCGATATGCTGCTGTGCGACCTGCTTCACTTTACTGCTGGGCCGCTGCTGATCATGCCATAAATTAAGCAGCTCACCGATTTGCGGTAACGAAAAACCCAGCTCTCGGGCCTGTCGGATAAAACGCAGTTGCTGCACATCCGCTTCCTGATAATGCCGGTAACCCGCTTCACTGCGCACTGCCGGTGGCAACAACCCTAGACTTTCATAGTGCCGGATCATCTTGGCGGTCAGTCCACTGCGTTTGGCCATTTCACCGATGGTCAGAAAAAGTTCAGACATAACTTACTACTCCCTTTCCTTCTACAACACAGCCTTTCCAATCGCCCATTTAGGTTGCCAGCGGGTTAACCACAAGGCATTCGTCACCACACTGACCGAGCTGAATGCCATCGCCGCTCCCGCCAACATGGGGTCGAGAAAACCCAATACCGCTAATGGTAACGCCACCACATTGTAGATAAACGCCCAAAACAGATTTTGCCGGATCTTGCGACTGGTTAAACGGGCAATCACTAAGGCATCCGCTACCGCGCGCGGATCGTTACGCATTAAGGTCATCGCGGCACTGGCCATCGCCACATCGGTACCCGACCCCATCGCTATACCAAGATCTGATTCCGCCAACGCGGGCGCATCGTTAATGCCATCGCCGACCATAGCGACGACAAAACCTTGTTTACGCCAGCGCACGATCGCTTCGGCTTTCTGCTCTGGTAACACTTGTGCCGCCATTTCATCAATACCGAGCAGATTTGCCATCTGCTGCACGCTTTGTTGATGATCACCACTCAGCAGCGCTACTTTTATGCCCTGCTGTTGCAGTGTTTTGATGGCCGCAGCGGCTTCTGCTTTCGGTGGATCCTGAAAGGCAAACCAAGCCACCACTTGCTCACCAGCAATCAGCCAGGAGACGGTTCGCCCTTGCTGATATTGTAATTCCACCCCAGCTTGTAAGGTGCTTTCTGGTGTTAGTTGGCGTTGTATTAATCCTTGCCCGCCGACCAGCGCATAAGTGACATTTTGCCATTGGCCGTGTACGCCAATCCCCGCCGTCGTGCTCAACTCTGACAAGGTCGGTAAATCTAAGGCTTGCTGTTGGGCCGCATTTTGTAATGCCACCCCAAGCGGATGCGCGCTGCCCTGTTGTAATGCCGCCGCCAGTAACAATGCTTGTTGCTCACTAATACCAATTGCTTGCTGAGCGCATAATGCCGGATGTCCTTGCGTCAGAGTGCCGGTTTTATCAAACACCACCATATTCACTTTTTCGGCTTTTTCCAGCACCTCCGCATCGCGGATCAAAATGCCATGCCGCGCTGCCGTACCGGTTCCTGCCATAATGGCCGCCGGCGTTGCTAAGCCCAGTGCGCAAGGGCAAGCAATAACCAGCACCGAAACCGCATGAATGAGTGCCGGTTCGCCTAAGCCGGTAAACAAATACCAACCAGTAACGGTGAGCAGTGCCAAAACCAATACGATCGGAACAAACACTGCACTGATCTGATCAACTTTTTGCTGGATTGGCGGCTTCGCCATCTGCGCTTGTTCGACACGGGCGATGATCCGCGCCAGTAAGGTATTTTCACCCAACGCTGTCGTTTTCAGCCACAGCAAGCCTTCGCCATTCATCGCCCCCGTACTGACACTATCGCCGGCCTGTTTACTGACGGGTAAACTTTCGCCGGTCAGTAACGATTCATCGAGATGGCTGGCACCATCGACAATGACGCCATCAACGGGAATGCGTTCACCGGCACGTACCCGCACCCGATCGCCTAGTTGTAACAGCGCCAAAGCCAGCCATTGTGCCTGCCCATCGCGTTCCACCCATGCCTGTTCTGGGCGCAATGCCTGTAATGCGCGGATCGCTTCACTGGTCTGCCGTTTGGCACGCTGCTCCAGCCATTTACCAAACCAGACCAGCGTAATTACCGTCGCGGAGGATTCAAAATAGAGATGAGCATGATGCGCCTGCAATAACCACTGATAGAGCGACAAGCCGTAGGCTGCGGTCGTTCCTAACGCGACTAACACATCCATATTGCTGCTGCTCACCCGCACGGCCGCCCAGGCACCACGGTAGAAGCGCCAACCTAGCCCAAACTGCACCAGCGAAGCCAGCAACCATTGCCAGAACACCGGCAGCTGGAATTGCGTCCCCCACAATCCAGCCAGCATCGGTAACAACAAGGGAATGGTACAAAGCGCACCGACAATCAACCAGTCGCGATCGGTATCACGCTTATTTTTATCTTCTGCGGCAGCGGCTGCGTTGTTAGTGTCAGGCAACAGACCTTCATATCCGGCCCGCGAGATCGCTTGCAACAACTGCGCGTCGCTAACATCAACGACTGCTTGAATGCGGGCTTTTTCAGTCGCCAGATTGACCACCGCCGAAATAACGCCCTGTTCGCGGCGTAAGACTTTTTCCAGTCGTGTCACGCACGCGGCACAATGCATCCCCTTGATCTGTAAGGTGACGACTCGCTGTGTTTTATGTTCGGTCATGATTTATCTCCAACCCGCTTGCTATAGTGATAGCTTCAGCCTTGACATCATGGCAAGGTCAAGTTGGTTATTTAAACAATTTTTTCTGTTATTCCGGCTTGACCTTCCAACGATGGGAAGGTGCAAAGTAATAAAAAGACCAGAGGAGAAACACCATGACCACACTGCACGTACCTGACATGACTTGCCAGCATTGTGTTGCTACGATCACCAAGCTGATCCAACAAGCAGATCAAAACGCCAAGATTGAGATTGATTTAAGCCAGCATAAAGTGGCGGTGGAAGGAACATTAACAGCGGATGCATTAATCGCATTGCTGGATGATGCAGGCTACACCCCTGCGTTGATCTGATCGGTTGATTGCAACCCAAAGTAGTTGGCATTTGGCGACGCGGCAACTGCAAGTACGAAGAGTATCGAGGGCATGACCCGCATGCCCTCAGACATTCAGCTAGATCTGACGCGCGAACGCTTCCATTTCGGCGAGCTCCCGTTTTAACTGATTGGCCAAAATCGGGAAACGGCGATAGGTTTTAGGATCAGCACTGTCGGCTTCAATATGGAAACTGGCCGCGATACGTTCACGTTTCCACTGGTTGCGGCAATACAGACCAAAGTAACGTTTGATCCACGCCACCAGCTGTTCTTTGGAATACATCTGCGCATATTCACCGCGTAACAACACCTGCAGCACCCCTTTCGGTGTCACATTCTGGGTTTGATTAATACGACGGATGGCATCCATCACCGGATAAGGCATCAGATCGGCTTCATCAGTTTGTTCCACTGGGCGCAATTCTGCCGTTGGTGCCTGATGCACAATTGCTTCCATGGCGGCTAATGCCAGACGCGGCAGATCGGGGCTGTCTTGCAGCGGAATGCCCTGCTCCATGATATAGCGGTTGATCTGCAACACGCGCGATTTGCTGACACCACCAATCGGTGACAATACACCAGAGGTATCACCATCCATCGTGCAATAACCGACACTGGCCTCTGACAGATTCGAGGTCGCCATCAGCAACTTATTCTGACGGTTCGCAATCAGCCAAATACCCGGTGAGCGCACCCGCGCCTGAATGTTTTGCAGCGCCAGATCGTCTTTTTCCCACGTCATTGGGTTCTCAGGCGTGAGATCGTTGACCAGTTTCAGATAACCCGCCACCAATTCGGCAATCGACCAGTCGTGATGTTGTGCCCCCATCTCATCGGCCAAACCGGCGGCGGCACTGCGGGTCACATTGCCGCTGTGCGCCGAACCTTGATACACAGTCGTCAGCACATTCGGCATCACATCATCGTGGATCCACGCCAGCAGCGGTTTATCACCACGCACGGGGACATCGATACGCCCTTGTGCCAGCAGCTGACGGTAGGTCTCTTCGCCTAATGTCAGCGCAGCCTGCACCTGAGCAAACCACACCAAGGTGCCGCACAGCGCCGAATCAGCGCCACCACTGAGACTTAACGCATAACCGCTGGTGTAGGTTTTCCGCTGCCAGTCCCACAAGCCTAACGCGATCGCACGACAAGCCGCCGCATGCGGATCTTCATCCGCAAACGTAGTTTGTGGCGATAACGCGCGGCTGTAATCTTCGGCATGCCAGTTAAACGGCACTTCAATGATGCCGCGCTGTTCGGCGGGTTGCAGGCGCTGGCTGCTGATCATACGTTGCGAACGGTTCAACCCGATATCAACCGTCGCCGACTGCACACGCCACGGTGCAAAACTAAGACGATCGGAACTCATCACCAGCTCGCCATTGCTGGCAATCATGGCATCGCCGTCATATACCGCACGACCGGCTTCACAACCCAGCAGGTTGGTATACACGTATACCGCGCCATAGGCACGCGAACCTTCGCAGACAAACTGGCGACGTACCTTTTGTTTACCCAAGGCAAAATGGCTGGCGGAAGGGTTCAAAATCACATCAACCTGACGTTCATACAAACTGCGGCCCGGACGCGACGCCACCCAGGAGTCCTCACAGATCTCAAAGCCCAGACGAATGCCTTCCACCTCAAACACGATGTCGCCAACCGGTACAGTTTGCCCTGCCAGATCGAGCGTCATCACTTCACCGGCTGGCCACGGCGTAAACCAGCGCGGTTCGTAGTGAATGCCATTGCGCGCCAGATGTTGTTTACACACCACACCATGAATTTGGTATTGGCTCAGCAAGGCGACGGCATTAAAGACTTGCCCACCGGTGATCAACAACGGAAAACCGACCGCGACCATCAACGAAGGAGGTAAAGATTCCGCTAACTGATTCAGATAATCAGGGATGGTTTCAATCCAATCGGCGGAGAAAAACATGTCTTCGCAGCCATAACCGGTCAGCACCAGTTCCGGCAATAGCAATAAGTCGGCTTGTTGTTGAACCGCTGAAGCGACCGCAGCGCGGATCAACGCCAGATTGCCGTCGAGATCGAGCGGTGTGGTGTTAATACTCGCGGTAGCGATTGTCAGTGTTTGACGCATAATTCGTTATACTCCCTGTCCGGCGTGGAGCAACACATGCTCACGCACACCGGCATCAACTGCAAAAACGTCCATTAAATAGGTCAGAAATGCGCGATCGTGGCACATGGTTTTTCCGGGGCTATCGGATATTTTCGCCACCGGTTGTCCGCCGAGACTGACCATTTTCATCACCACATTCAGTGGTTTATTCACTTCAAAATCAGCCATCAGCCAGGTGCCAATGCCAAATGACGTTTGTATGCGCCCTTTGAAGTGTTTGTAAATTTGTACGGCGCGCGTGAAATCCAGCCCATCAGAAAACACCAGCATTTTACGGGTCGGATCAACACGCAGCTCTTCCAAGCGCGCAATGATTTTCTCACCCCAAACCATCGGATCGCCACTGTCATGGCGAAATCCATCATACAGTTTAGCGAAATAACGGTCTAAATCGCGGCAAAACGCATCAACACCAATCACATCGGTCAGTGCCACACCCAAATCGCCGCGATATTCCCGCACCCAGTTTTCCAGCGCCGCTTTCTGGCTATCGACCAGACGATAATTGAGACCTTGGTGCGTTTGCAGCCACTCGTGTGCCATAGTGCCTAAAAACGGTAACTGTAACTCCTGCGCCAGATGCGGATTACTGGTGCCGCCAAATTGCTGTGGTAAGGCTTGTTTCAACATATTGGCAACGATGTATTGTGCGCGATAACTGAAGCGACGGCGTGTACCAAAATCAAAAAAGCGGAAATCACTTAAATCAACGTCATCCCCAAGGCGTGTCAGTTGTTCAATTTTGTGTTGCGTGCTGTTACGGATTTGCGCTTCATCAACTTCCGGATAACGTATTTTATTGCGGATTTCGCTCACCGTCGCCATAACTGGAATTTCAAACGGCGAAACATGCAATTGTGGCCCTTGCACCTTGATAGCCAGGCTACCTCTGTCGATGCTGACATCCAGTTGCGCCATGTTAAAGCGAAATAGACGCAAGAAGGCGAGATAATCATCTTTCAAATACGGTGCGCGGCTACGCAGATAATCGAGCTGGTTTTCAGTGACGCGCAGATCCGCCAACGCGGCTAATTGCTCACGAATTTGCGCGGCATAAGGTGTTAAGTCTTCATCGGTGCGACAGCGAAATTCCCAAACCCCTTCCGCATTAGGCAATTGATGTAAATAAGCCTGCTGCATGGTGAGTTTATAAAAATCGGTGTCGGTCAGACTTTGCACACAGAGAGTGTCAGACATAGGGGATTCTACCAATTTGGTTCCTATGAGATACCAATGAAAAGAAAGGTATTGCAGAGGAACCAATGTGTCAATTATTATTTCCCAGAAGCAAAATAAATAAGGTCTAGAAATGTCCCGAATTGCCGTGATGGGTTCTGCTTTTAATCCGCCGTCGCTCGGCCACAAAGATGTGGTGGAACAGGCGTTAAAGCAATGCGATCAGGTTTGGCTGGTGCCGGCCTTCCGTCATGCGTGGGGAAAAAGTATGGCGCCCTATCCGCAACGCTGTGAAATGGTAAAACAGTTTGTGGAAGATATCGCCGATCCGCGTGTCAGCTTGTGTGCCATTGAACATGAAATTGCCAGTGACAAGCCCGTCTATAGCTTTGACTTGCTGGCAGCATTACAAACACGAATTCAGCCGGATGACCAGCTACTGCTTGTTATCGGGCCGGATAACGCCGCAGCCTTTGATAAATTTTACCGCGCCAGTGATATTCGCCAGCGCTGGCAATTACTGGTGGTCAAAGAACGCATTTCTGTGCGGAGTACAAAAATACGTACCGCGTTACAACAACATAAATCTATCACCGAGATGACCACGCCCAGCGTAGCTGATTTCTTAGCTACCCATCCTGTCTACGGTGGCTCGACCTTATGATCAGCACGATTGATACCGTATTACTGCGCATTGCTGAGAATGAATTACAGGTATTGCTCTGGCAACGACCACAGGATAGCCGTGCCTTTGCCGGTGAATGGGCCCTACCCGGTGGCTGGGTGTTGGAAGAGCACGATCAAACACTGGAGCAAGCAACCTGTCGGATTCTGG
>JAYSBB010000091.1:0-8818 GCA_041915645.1 Tolumonas sp. | reverse complement strand
GTAATTTCGGCGCGTTCACTACCACCTTTGAAGATCTGTACGGCATTCACCAGTTACCAGGCTTGGCTTGCCAACGTCTGATGCAACAAGGTTACGGTTTCGGTGGCGAAGGCGACTGGAAAACCGCTGCACTGCTCAGAACGTTAAAAGTGATGGGACACGGTCTGCCAGGCGGCACATCGTTCATGGAAGATTACACCTACCATTTGGAAGACGGTAAAAATCTGGTGCTGGGTGCACATATGTTGGAAGTTTGCCCATCGATTGCCAGCAAAAAACCGGTGCTCGACGTACAACACTTAGGCATTGGTAAAAAAGCACCGCCAGCCCGTTTGCTGTTCGCGGCCCCTGCCGGCAAAGCAGTGAATGCCAGCCTGATCGACATGGGCAACCGTTTCCGTCTGGTTGTGAACAATCTGGATGTCGTTGATCTGCCTCACGCACTGCCAAAACTGCCGGTTGCGTGTGCATTGTGGAAACCAAAACCAAATCTGGAAGTTGGCGCAGAAGCATGGATCTTAGCGGGTGCAGCACACCACTCCGTGTTCAGTCAGGCGGTAGATGCCGAATATCTGCGTATCTACGCTGAGATGGCTGGTATTGAATTCCTGCTGATCGATGAAAACACCACCATCCCTGAATTGAAGAAAGAAATTCTCTGGAATGAGGTCTATTACAAACTTTGTAAATAAATTTAACACCCTCGTTACCTAACGGGGGTATAACCTCTGTATAAACCTCGACATATACCCAAAGGAATTGGCGTTGCAGCAAGGCGACAAGAGAATGAATCCCCATGAGCATAGATAGACTATGTGATTGGGGTGAGAGAACGCCATCAACGCAGCTGCAACTTCAAGTGCGAAGGGTATGGTCTTTCAGAGCGACAAGGAGCTATCGTGAGCAGTTTGTTACAACAATTACGTGCCGTTACTACGGTCGTCGCCGACACGGGCGAGTTACCCGCCATTAAATTGTATTCACCGGAAGATGCGACCACTAATCCATCCCTGATTTTGAAAGCCGTTGCCAGCCCCGAATATGCGCCGCTGCTGGAAAGCGTGATTGCACAGGCGAAACCACTGTCGGCTGATGTCGCTGTGCAGGTTGAAGAAGCCGCCGACCGCCTGATTGTGGCGATTGGTTGTGAAGTGTTAAAACATGTACCGGGCCGTATCTCCACCGAAGTCGATGCGCGACTGTCGTTTGATACCGCCGCTACCATCGAAAAAGCCCGCAAACTGATTGGTTTGTATGAATATCAGGGTATTCCGCGTTCTCGCGTGCTGATTAAGATTGCCTCCACATGGGAAGGGATTCGTGCCGCAGAGCAGTTGGAAAAAGAGGGCATTAACTGCAACCTGACCTTGTTGTTTAGTTTCGCGCAAGCCCGTGCCTGTGCCGAAGCCGGTGCGTATTTGATTTCGCCGTTTGTCGGTCGAATTCTCGATTGGTACAAAGCCAAAACCGGTCAAACTTATACCGCGGAAACTGACCCGGGTGTGCTGTCGGTGCGCGCTATTTATCAGTATTACAAACAGCATGGCTACCCGACGGTGGTGATGGGGGCGAGCTTCCGTAATCTGGATGAAGTGTTAGCGCTGGCCGGTTGTGACCGCCTGACTATCAGCCCGAATCTGTTACAAGAGTTAGAAGAAAACAGCGGCGAATTAGTGCGCGCACTGACCGATAACGGCATGCGTGTGGCGCGCCCCGCCCCGTTGACCGAAGCCGTATTCCGCTGGCAGCATAACGAAGACGCCATGGCGACCGAGAAGCTGGCGGAAGGCATCCGTAACTTTGCAATTGACCAGGTGAAGTTAGAACAGTTGCTGGCGACGCGATTGGCTTGATTTAGTTTTCTTAGCTTAGTCGTCACGAATTCGGGGCGGATGATAAGGACATTGATGCTGACCCTCTGCGCCATGGATGGGTTTACGGCGTGTCAGGCAGCGATGTCCTTATTGGTCGCCTTACTCTCACTTCCTTATTTTTAAAGCCTTTTCTTTCATTCTTTTACGGAGCCCCGCTCATGAGTTTAGACCCCAAAACCCTCGCTAACGCCGTGCGTATGCTCAGTGTCGATGCCGTACAACAAGCCAACTCCGGCCACCCCGGTGCGCCGATGGGTATGGCCGATATCGCCGAAGTGCTGTGGCGTCACCATTTAAAACACAACCCGACCGACCCAGCCTGGATAAACCGCGACCGCTTTGTGCTCTCGAATGGTCATGGTTCGATGTTGCTGTACTCCTTACTGCATCTCACCGGTTATGACCTGCCACTGTCAGAGTTAAAACAGTTCCGCCAACTGCACTCTAAAACACCGGGCCATCCGGAATACGGTTATGCACCGGGTGTGGAAACTACCACCGGCCCGTTGGGTCAGGGCATTGCCAATGCGGTAGGGATGGCATTGGCGGAAAAAACCTTAGCGGCACAGTTTAATAAACCAAACCACGATATTGTCGACCATTACACCTATGCGTTTATGGGCGATGGTTGTCTGATGGAAGGTATTTCGCATGAAGTCTGTTCGCTGGCCGGCACCTTAGAGCTGGGCAAGCTGATTGCGTTTTGGGATGACAACGGTATCTCGATTGATGGTCATGTTGATGGCTGGTTTACTGACGATACCCCAGCCCGTTTCCGTGCTTATGGCTGGCAGGTGATTGACTCGGTCGATGGTCACGACCCACGTGCACTGGATGCCGCCATTCGGGAAGCCAAAGCCAACACCACCCAGCCTACGCTGATTTGCTGTAAAACCATCATCGGTTATGGCTCACCGAATAAATCCGGCAGTCACGATTGCCACGGTGCTCCACTGGGTAAAGATGAAGTCACTAAAGTGCGTGAATTCCTCAACTGGCCTCATGCGCCGTTTGAAATTCCACAAGACATTTATCAAGCCTGGGATGCCAAAGCTAAGGGTCAACAGATTCAGCAAGAATGGAACAAACAGTTCGCCGCTTATCAGGAAGTCTTCCCACAAGAAGCCGCTGAGTTGCTGCGTCGCAGTGCCGGCACCTTAACCGCCGATTGGGCTGACAAGGCCAATGCGTACATCGCTGACCTGCAAGCAAACCCAGCAAATATTGCTTCTCGTCAGGCCAGCCAGAAAGCCTTGAACGAATACGCGAAAATCTTACCGGAATTACTCGGTGGTTCGGCGGATTTAGCGCCATCGAACCTGACCCGTCACACTAGTGCACTCGACGTTTCTGCAGAAACGCCGCAAGGCAACTACATGCACTACGGCGTGCGTGAGTTCGGAATGTCAGCCATCATGAACGGCGTCACCCTACACGGTGGTTTCATCCCGTACGGCGGCACCTTCCTGATGTTTATGGAATATGCGCGTAACGCGGTGCGGATGGCGGCACTGATGAAACAGCGATCTATCTTTGTCTACACCCACGACTCGATTGGCTTAGGCGAAGACGGCACAACGCATCAACCGGTGGAACAACTCGCCTCATTACGCTTAACACCGAACATGGAAACCTGGCGCCCGTGTGACCAGGTGGAATCGGCGGTGAGCTGGAAAGCGGCGATTGAACGGCAGAATGGCCCGAGTGCGCTGATATTCTCACGTCAAAACCTGACACAACAGCCACGCAGCAGCCAACAAGTCAGTGATATCGAGAAGGGTGGTTACATCCTGAAAGATTGTGAGGGCACACCAGAACTTATCATCATGGCGACCGGTTCTGAAGTCAGCCTCGCAGTGAACGCAGCCAACACACTGACCGCCGAAGGTAAAAAAGTACGCGTGGTTTCACTGCCTTGTACCGAACGTTTTGACAAGCAAGCGGCAGAGTACAAAGAGCAGGTGTTGCCGAAAGCCGGCCGCGCGCGTTTAGCGATTGAAGCCAGCATTGCCGATTATTGGCAGCGTTACACGGGGCTTGATGGTGACGTGATTGGCATGACAAGCTTTGGGGAATCCGCTCCGGCGGACCAGCTGTTTAAGCTGTTTGGGTTTAGTGACGAAAACGTGTTAGCAAAAGCACGAGCGTTGCTGGCTTAATCCATCCCACCATCTCGTTTCCCATATAAAAAAAGCCACCGAGACTGGTGGCTTTTTTTTTAACGACTGGCTGTTTGTTTCAAAGCCATCCACCAAACTATCCACCGCTCCACAATAAAATCACCAGGAGTTGTGGCGAAATAATACGCAAGAACATCACCATCGGGTAAACCGTCGCATACGATAATGCTGCCGCATCACTGGTTGGATGCATCGCATTCGCAAATGCCAGTGCCGGAGGATCTGTCATGGAACCGGCCAGCAAACCACATATCGACAAATAATTAATATGCCCAAACACACGCGCTAAAACCCCCACCACCAGCAGTGGTAACAAGGTAATCACCGCACCACAGGCCATCCATAACAAACCATCGCCATCAACTAATGTTGATACAAATTCTCCACCTGATTTCAAACCGACCACAGACAGGAACAGTACAATGCCAATTTCACGCAAGGCTAGGTTAGCGCTCGGTGGCATAAACCAATACAACTTACCGATGCTACCAATACGTGACAATATCAACGCCACAACCAGTGGCCCCCCCGCTAAACCTAATTTTAGCGCCGCAGAAAATCCTGGAATATAAAAAGGAACAGAACCAACAATCACCCCCAGACCAATACCAATAAACACAGGTAACATCTGGACTTGCTGCAATTTATGCTGAGCGTTACCCACCAAACCAGCAACAGCATCTATGGATTCAGGCCGCCCCACCAGATTCAGAATGTCGCCAAACTGCAAACTGGAACCACTGCCTGGCACCAATTCGATCCCAGCACGATTTAGGCGAGATACCACAACGTCATATTTACTTTTTAGCTCAAGATCACCGAGCGTTTTGCCCAGCACTTTTTCATTGGTCACCACCACACGCTCAACCCGAAGCTCCGTACCTTGCGTCGATAATGAAACAGCAACTTCCTCCCCGATCACGAGCCTGACTTTGCGCAGTGCTTTTTTATCCCCGACCAGATGCAACAAATCACCCAGCTGTACGATGGTGTCAGGTTTCGGCACCATCAGTTCATCCCCACGTTTTAAGCGGGAACAAACCACTTCCCCTTCTTCCAGATCGGGGATCTCCTGTAACGTCAGACCACTCAAATTACTATTACGGATCTCCACATTCATGGTCTGCAGGTTGCCATGTCCCAACCCCGACTGTTGCTGATAAAGCCGCGCTTCACTATCAACGTTGATGCGAAAAATAAACCGGATCAGCCACATCGACAGCAAAATTCCACAGATTCCAAACGGATATGCCACTGCATAACTCAGCGTCATCATATTCGCGTCAGCACCCAATTCAGTGAGCATCAGCTGACCAGCACCCAATGAAGGTGTATTTGTAACAGCGCCCGAATAGGTGCCCAAAATAACCGGTAATGGAATGCCCCAAACTTTGTGCAAAATGACAGCAACGATGCAGCCCAAAATTACCAGCAAAGCGGCAAAGGCATTGAGTTTTAATCCTGACGAACGTAACGATGCAAAAAAACCAGGGCCAACTTGTATGCCGATGGTGTAGACAAATAAGATAAGACCGAATTCACGAATAAAATCAAGTGTATGAAAATCAACGACTAATCCATATTGTTTGGCAAAATGGCCTACGGCTATCCCACCAAATAACACCCCCCCGATCCCAAGCCCTACACCATAGATACGCCAGTTGCCCATCCATAATCCAATGATGGCCACCAGCGATAATATACAAATGGATAACGCTATTTCATTCATGCTAAAGGTCCCCTGATTAAACTCCGGTATCCCTCAAGCCCGGAACTTCTGATCCAAGCCAGAATTTTTCTCACATCATTATCAATACGTTAATGTTAGAAATGATCCTGTGTTCCATTTGGCAAAATTAGTAAATTTCCTCAGAAATGGGATGGGTATCGCCAAAAGAGTTCTATTATTACTTGTAACAAGAAGTTCATTTACTCCTTGCATGAGGGAAACATGATGAAGTCAATTACATGGATCATGCTCAGCGGTTTGCTTATGACATCAGCGGCACAAGCCAACGACAGTTTTAATGCAGAATTCAGCCATTTTGCCGGTAACGCTGCACTAGCCAGTGCAACCACAGTTATTGTTGATAAATATTGGCCTACCGTGCAAGAACCCGCTTGGACCGGTTTTGCGGTCAGCGCATCAGAGGCATTTCTTGGCGAAGTCGGTGATTATGCTTTAGGCGGGCATCTTTCCTGGCTTGATGTTGCAGTTGGTACATTCGGTGCAGCCGTTGGCTCGTATGCAACCGACAAGTGGTATGTAGCACCACGTGTAAATCGTAAAGATGGCGAATCAACTTATGGTATGGTGGTGATCTATCGTTTTTGAGTGAAATAAAAGATGATGGCAGCGTCGCAATATGGGTGAACCAAATCATCACGAGCAATTAGAGCTGTTTCCTATCCCCAGCCCTTGTATCGGTTACTGTGAAACTGATAACAAGGGTTATTGCTTGGGGTGTTTTCGTTCGCGTGAAGAACGCTTTCAATGGCTAAAATATAGCCCCGCACAACAACGCGAAATTATTCGGTTGTGCCGCCAACGTAAATATCGCCGCTTATTGGCTGCCAAAAATGAAACGGCAGCGCCAGCATCAGATGAAATGCCAACACTACCGTTATTTGATGATGAGTAATCTTAACTTAACGCCTCATATTGGACCGGCAAGTTCAGTTTTTAGCTCATACGTTCTGCTGATAGCCGCAAGCTGCCGACCTATTTCATCAAAATCAGGCCGCAACTGATTTTCCTCGCGAACACAAGCCGACATTAAAGCGTTCAGTTGGTAAAGTACATGTTGCGTCAGCTCAGATACGGAACATCGCTCAATCAGCTCTTCCAATATGCAACCAAACGCCCTTACTTCCAACTTTTGTAATGCACCAGCTAATGTTCGATCATCGGTGGCATAAAATGAAGCGGCACCGAAATCACCGAGCAAGGTTCTCCCTTCGCCACAATGCAGAATATTATGCCCGTAGAGATCACCGTGCATGATCCCTTGCTGATGCAAATGCTGCGCAACAGCAACAATACTCTGGGCAATACGCAACACGACTGGCAATTCAAAGCGGGTATCGGCCGGGTAAATATCGCGAGTGCAAGACTCCAAACTCGGCGGGCCGGCCAGATTACTAAATTCTGCATCGATCAATGCCATCACTAAACCATTGATGCCTGATGGATGTTCAGTCACTCTGCCGAGTACATTGATTAGATTCGGGTGTTCTCCCGCACTGACTGAGGCCGCCATTTCAGATTGCGGTAAACCGTCACTGGTCACGTCACCTTTAAACAACTTTACTGCAACATGGGTAGTATCGTCGTTAGGAACACCATACTTCGCCCGATGAATGACGCCTGACGCCCCTTCCCCCAATAACCGGTCAAGCTCCAGACTATCCCAATGAATATCATCAAGGGATGAATCGGCTAGAGCCCCAGCCTCCAACGCAGCACTGAATGGATTACCGGAATATGCTAGCCAGGATAACCGCGGTAAAGAAAGCAACCAGGTTGGAAATGTATGCAGTTGATTGGCGGCAATACGCAATAATTCGAGCCGTTTACAGTTAACCAGCGTCGACGGTAAGGTCTACAGCCGATTCCCTGCCAGCATCAACTTTTGCAGATAATGGCAATCACCGATCTCTTGCGGTAATGCCTCTATTTCGTTATCCGTCAGCGTTAACCAACGCAGTTTTGCCGGTAGTGATTTAGCCGAAACGCGACGGATCTTATTCGCTTTAAAACCAATCATGCTCAACTCAGCGCAGCGCCCCAACACTTCCGGCAACTCGATAAATTGATTATTCGAACAAAAGATGATCCGCAATTTATGCAATCGATAAAGATCATCCGGCAATTCAGATAAAGCATTTCCCGACAGATCGAGGATCTCCAACGTATCCGCCAGATCAAATATTTCCGGCGGAAACTGCGTTAATCCACAGCATAAATTCAGACGTCGGACACCCGCCAGTTCGCCTGATCGGAGCTGGTCGATTGTTTGCATCACACAACCTCATAAACAAAGCCCGCATAAAGCGGGCTTTTTAAAACACTTAACGAGCGATTATTCCCACTCGATCGTTGCTGGCGGTTTACCAGAGATATCGTAAACCACACGGCTGATACCATTGATCTCATTGATGATTCGGTTAGAAACATGACCTAAGAAATCATATGGCAGATGTGCCCAGTGAGCAGTCATAAAGTCGATCGTTTCTACCGCACGCAGTGAAACAACCCAATCATATTTACGGCCATCGCCCATAACACCGACGGAACGAACCGGCAGGAATACGGTGAACGCCTGGCTAACTTTGTGGTACAGCTCAGCTTTGTGCAGTTCTTCGATGAAGATAGCATCGGCACGACGCAGTAAGTCGCAATACTCTTTCTTCACTTCACCCAGCACACGAACACCTAAGCCAGGGCCTGGGAACGGATGACGGTAAAGCATGTTGTACGGCAGACCCAGTTCCAAACCAACACGGCGAACTTCATCTTTAAACAGTTCACGCAGGGGTTCAACCAAGCCCATTTTCATATCGTCAGGCAGACCGCCTACGTTATGATGTGATTTGATCACATGTGCTTTGCCGGTTTTAGACGCGGCCGATTCAATCACGTCAGGGTAGATAGTGCCCTGAGCTAACCATTTGGCGTTCTTCAGTTTTTTCGATTCATCATCGAACACTTCAACGAACACACGGCCGATCGCTTTACGTTTCAACTCAGGGTCAGCAATGCCT
>JAYSBB010000090.1:0-8949 GCA_041915645.1 Tolumonas sp. | reverse complement strand
ACGAGCACGGATATCAGCCAGAACAGCTTCGATACCCAGCTTGTCGATAATACGCATACCCTTCGGTGTTAAACGCAGGGTAACAAAACGCTTCTCGCCTTCAACCCAGAAACGGTGAGATTGCAGGTTAGGCAGGAAACGGCGACGGGTCGCGTTTTTAGCGTGAGAACGATTGTTCCCCACGGTTGGACGCTTACCGGTTACTTGACACACTCTAGACATGTTGTCTCTCCAAAAATCTTACTTCTGCTCGCGCATTTTCTGTTGCCCCGCTGCCGTATAGCAGAGCACATAGATAGAAGGCGGCATTTTATACAGCATCGCCCCGACAAGATCAAGCAAAATGCCCTTATCAGGATCGTTTTATAACCATCCGCGTTCGGCAAAAGAGACGGGGTTTCCATCTCCTATCACAAAGTGATCGAGCACTCGCACGTCGATCAGACGCAAAGCGGCACAAATGCGCTCAGTGATATGGCGATCGGCGTGACTTGGTTCGGCTACGCCTGATGGGTGATTATGACAGAGAATGACTGCTGCAGCATTATGTTTTAACACAGTGTGCACGATTTCCCGCGGGTAAACGCTGGCAGCATCGATTGTTCCAAAAAATAATTCGCAAAACTGCAATACCCGGTGCTGATTATCCAGCAACAACATGGCAAAGACTTCGCGCGGGCGATCGCGTAACTGGGCTTGTAAATAACGGCGAACTAATAAGGGGCTCGTTAAGGCATCGCCTCGTTGCAGGCATTCATTCAGGTAGCGGTTACTCATCTCTAACACCGCTTGTAGTTGCACATATTTGGCCGGCCCCAAACCATGCGCCTGACAAAATTGGGCTTGTTCTGCGCCAAGCAGTGCGCGCAGCGAACCAAATTCCTGCAACAGCTTTCTGGCCAGCTCAATGGCATTACAACCGGCAACGCCGGTACGCAAAAAGATGGCTAATAATTCCGCCTCGCTGAGGGCATTGGCACCACGTTGTAGTAATTTCTCGCGTGGTCGTTCATTTTCCGGCCAGTCACAGATCGCCATGCATTTCCCTATTTTTTGTGCAGAAAAGTGTACTTTAAGCGATGTTAATGGTGGTAAATGCCTGTGAACACCGACAGGCATTGTGTACTATCTTGGCCAGTTTTTATGGATCTGGGGTGCATGCTGATGCAATTGCAAGATAAACGGATCCTGCTGGGCGTGACTGGCGGGATCGCCGCATACAAAGCGGCTGAGATCATTCGTCGTCTGCGGGAACAGGGCGCAGACGTGCGGGTGGTCATGACCGATGCCGCGAAAGAATTTATTACTCCGCTGACCTTACAGGCAGTATCCGGCCATATCGTGGCCAACAGTATGTTTGATCCGCAAGCGGAAGCGGGGATGGGGCATATTGAGCTGGCGAAATGGGCCGATTTAGTGGTGGTAGCGCCGGCGACAGCCAACGTTATTTCCCGCCTGACCATCGGTATGGGTGATGAATTATTGACTACTCTGTGCCTGGCTAGTACTGCTCCGTTAGCGATTGCGCCAGCGATGAATATGCAGATGTATTTGCATGCTGCCACACAAAGTAATTTACAGATATTGGCAGGTCGCGGTGTGCAGATCTGGGGGCCAGGGATCGGCAGTCAGGCCTGCGGTGACGTCGGCCCAGGGCGGATGTTAGATCCGCTGGATATCGTGGCAGAAGTGGTGAAATTTTTCCAACCGGCACCGCATAGTGAACTCTCTTTTCTGATTACCGCAGGTCCGACTCGCGAGGCGATCGATCCTGTGCGGTATATCAGTAATCACAGCTCTGGCAAAATGGGATTTGCGCTGGCTGAAGCTGCAGCAGCGACTGGTGCGAAGGTGACGCTAGTGGCTGGGCCGGTTAATCTGCCAACACCGAAAGGTGTAGTGCGTATTGATGTAGAAAGTGCGCTTGATATGCAAGCCGCAGTTGAAGCACAAGTGGCTGATCATTCTATTTTTATCGGTTGTGCCGCAGTAGCGGATTACCGAATGGAATCGGTGGCTGCACAGAAAATGAAGAAACAGGCTGACAGCGATACACTGACACTCCAGTTGGTAAAAAATCCTGACATTATTGCCGGTGTTGCGGCGCGCGCAGATAAACCGTTTGTGGTAGGCTTCGCCGCCGAAACACAGGATGTGGCCCGTTATGCGCTGGATAAATTGCAACGTAAGGGGTTGGATATGATCGCCGCAAACGATGTCAGCCGCGCAGAGCAGGGCTTTAATGCCGAGCAGAATGCCTTAACTGTGTTCTGGAAAAATGCACAGCAAGAATTGCCACTGGCCAGCAAACAACAAGTGGCTCAACAACTTATTTCACTCATTATGCAGCGCTATCAACATGAAACAGATTGAACTTAAGATCCTCGATGCTCGCATCGGCAACGAATTTCCATTACCTGAATACGCGACACCTGGTTCTGCGGGTTTAGATCTGCGCGCTTGTCTCGATGAATCAGTCGAACTGGTGCCTGGTGATACCAAACTGATCCCTACCGGGCTGGCTATCCATATTGCTGATCCGAGCCTGTGCGCCACTATTCTGCCACGTTCTGGTCTAGGTCATAAACACGGTATTGTGTTAGGGAATTTGGTCGGTTTGATCGATTCTGACTACCAAGGTCAGTTGATGGTATCAGTATGGAATCGTGGTAATACCACGTTTACCATTCAACCGGGTGAGCGCATTGCACAATTAGTCTTTATGCCAGTGGTGCAGGCGAGTTTTAACATCGTGGATGAGTTTGATTCGTCAGAACGCGGCGAAGGTGGTTTTGGCTCGTCTGGCCGCCACTAATTTCCTGCTGGTGCAAGTGTAAAGAAGAGTGATTGCTCACTCTTCTTTATGTCATAATTTGTATAGTTTTCGACAAGTTATGTATTGCAGATACAGGGAGAATGTCAGATGGTTGATTTTATTCTGATGTTAATGAAATGGCTGGGCATGTAGCTTTTGCATGAGATATACAGGCCAGTCGTAACCAGCCCGTATTTTTAAGCCCTAAACGCCGTAATTGGCGCGATACTCTTTTACTTTTTCTAAATACACCGCCATTTCAGGCTGTGTTTCTAAGTAACTAATCAGATCACCCAGCGTAATGATCGCAATGACGGGTGCATTGTAATCACGTTGCACTTCCTGAATTGCGGACAGTTCCCCTTTGCCTTTTTCCTGACGATCTAACGCAATCAAGACTCCGGCCAGTTCCGCACCATTCGCATGGATCAGATCCATCGACTCACGAATAGCAGTGCCTGCGGTGATCACATCATCGACCAGCATGATGCGGCCTTTTAACGGGCTACCGACCAAATTGCCGCCTTCACCGTGATCTTTGGCTTCTTTGCGGTTGAAACACCAAGGCACATCCTGATCATGCAATTCAGCTAATTGCACCGCGGTCGCCGAAGCAATCGGAATACCTTTATACGCCGGCCCAAACAGCACACTGTAAGAAATGCCACTGTCTACCAGTGCTGCAGCATAATAACGACCTAGTTTTGCCAGATCCCGGCCAGAGTTAAACAAACCGGCATTAAAGAAATACGGGCTTTTCCGACCTGATTTCAGGGTGAATTCGCCAAATTTAAGAACCTGTTTTTCCAGGGCAAATTCAATAAACTCGCGCTGATATGCCTTCATCGTGATGTCATTCCTTGTTACTTAAAACGTTAAATTAAGCTAATGCCTGATGTTGTTGCGAAATGATCTGCTGAATACCCTGTTTACCCAATTCCAACAATTGCATCAGCTCTTCTTGCGAGAACGGCGCACCTTCCGCCGTGCCTTGCACTTCGATCAGTTTGCCGGTTTCCGTCATCACCAGATTCATGTCGGTTTCGGCGCTGGAATCTTCGTCATAATCCAGATCGCAAACCGGAACTCCGTCATAAATACCAACAGACACTGCGGCAACCATGAAGTTCAGCGGGTTGGTTTTCAGTGTGCCTTTGGCTTGTAACCAGTTCAGCGCATCCACTAATGCCACACACGCGCCGGTAATCGACGCAGTACGGGTGCCACCATCGGCCTGCAACACATCACAGTCCACGGTAATGGTATTTTCACCGAGTTGTTTTAGGTCAACGGCGGCACGCAGGGAGCGCGCGATCAGGCGTTGAATTTCCAGAGTTCGGCCACCTTGTTTACCGGAAGCTGCTTCACGATGCATGCGTGAATGAGTAGAGCGTGGCAGCATGCCATATTCAGCAGTTACCCAACCCTGGCCTTTTCCTTTCAGAAAACGCGGTACACCTTCGGTCACTGTGGCGGTGCACAGTACTTTAGTGCGACCAAATTCAACCAATACAGAACCTTCGGCATGACAGGTAAATTGACGGGTAATAGTGATAGGGCGTAGTTGTTCCGGCGTTCTTCCGCTTGGACGCATGATGATTCCTGGCTGATTAAATTGCCATGAATTATACGTGATCTATGTCTTCATTGCATGGCTACTGACGCCGTAGTGCGGGATGAGTATAATCGGCCTAATTTCACGCCAATCAAAGAGCACGCCATGATCCATAGTATGACCGGTTACGCCCGCAAAGAATTCAAAGGTGACTGGGGAACGGCAGTCTGGGAAATCCGCTCCGTTAATCAACGTTATCTGGAAACCTACTTCCGCTTGCCGGAATCGTTCCGCAATCTGGAGGCGGTATTGCGTGAGCGTTTCCGTCAAGGGTTAGAGCGCGGCAAAATTGAATGTAATCTGCGTTTTGAAAGTCAGGTTAGCCAAGGCCAGCTGCAAATTAATGAAGTGCTGGCGGAACAGCTGATTGATAATGCGTTGTGGGTCATTGACCGTGCCGGGCAGGGGCAGTTAAACCCTGTGGATATTCTGCGGTGGCCGGGCGTTATGGAAGGCGAAGAGCAAGACATGGATGCGTTGAATGTCACGTTGCTCGCGGCATTTGATGAAGTGTTCAAGGAGTTCATCGCCGCGCGTCGTTCCGAAGGTGACAAATTAAAAGCCCTGCTGGAACAACGTCTGGAAAGTGTGGCGGTTGAAGCAGCGAAAGTGCGTGAACATATGCCGGCGATCCTGAACTGGCAGCGTCAACGTTTGTTAGACCGTCTGGCTGAAGCCAAGGTCGAGCTGGAAGCCACCCGCGTAGAGCAGGAAATTGTCATGCTGGCGCAAAAAATCGATGTTGCCGAAGAGCTGGATCGTCTGGACATGCACGTCACCGAAACACGCAAGATCATCAGCAAAGGTGGGGCCTGTGGTCGTCGTCTGGATTTCATGATGCAAGAATTTAACCGTGAATCGAACACACTGGCATCCAAATCGATTAATGCCGAAGTCACCCAAGCAGCGGTTGAGCTAAAAGTATTGATTGAACAGATGCGAGAACAGATCCAAAACGTTGAGTAGTGTCCAAGCACTTCCATAGAAATCTAATCAATCACACTAAACCCGCATTCCAGCGGGTTTTTTTATTCCATTGTGTGCCATACTATTCCAAAGGAAGTCACGTTTTAGCGTGTACCAAAAGGTGTACCAAATGCTGTTTCGGTACAAAAGTTTTGGTACACGGGCTATTCAATATTCAGGGTGCGCTATGGGTAAGTTGACGGATATTCAGATCAAGGCTTGGATAAAGGCAGATGAACGCTTTGAAGGTAAAGCTGATGGTGATGGCTTGTATCTCAGCTATCGCTCAACCTTCAATATTCCGCGATGGAAGTTCCGCTATAAATTTGCTGGTACAGCCAGATCGATGTGGATGGGGTCTTATGCTGAGCTGTCTCTGGCAGAAGCCAGGAAGTTAGCCAGAGAACTGTCTGCCCGGGTTGCTCTTGGTTATGACGTTGCAGGAGAGAAACAAGAACGTAAAGCTGAAGCATTGGCAAAAATGGAAGCTGATAAAAATGCTCTGCGGGTATCAGATCTTGCAGAGGAGTATTTTGAACGGCAGATCCTCGGACGCTGGAAACATCCTGACATTGTTCGGCGGCGTATTGATAAAGATATCCGTCCATCAATAGGACATCTGAAAGTCGAAGATGTAAAACCTCTCCACATTGATGACATGCTTCAATCTATTGTGAAACGTGGCGCGCCAACGATTGCTAATGATGTACTCCGATGGACTCGCCGCATGTTTAACTACGGGATAAAGCGTCACATGCTGGAAGTTAACCCTGCTGCTGCTTTTGAAATAGCTGATGCTGGTGGCAAAGAAACGTCAAGAGAACGGGCTTTGAGCCGTGAAGAGTTGATCCGAGTGTTTCAAGCAATGCGAATTGCCAAGGGATTCAGTATTCAGAACGATATCACCATTAAACTGATGCTGTTGCTGTGTTGCCGGAAAATGGAATTATGCGGTGCGCCATGGTCTGAATTTGATTTAGAGAAAGGTATTTGGGCGTTACCTGGTGAAAGAACAAAAACTGGTGAGGGGATTGATATTCCGTTACCCCGAATTGCTATTGAGTGGCTGACTGAATTGAAACGGATGTCATGTGGTAGTTCTTGGGTGCTGCCAGCAAGAAAAATGCAGAACAGAATGGTTCCCCACATTGTTGAAAGCACATTGCCTGTTGCTATGTCTAAGTTAAAACCACATCTGGTCGGCATGGAATGGTTCACTGTTCATGATTTGCGCCGTACCGCACGTACTCACCTTGCTGCTTTGGGTGTTGATCCGGTTGTCGCTGAACGTTGCCTGAACCATAAAATCAGAGGCGTTGAGGGGATCTATAACCGTCACCAATACTTTGAAGAACGGAAAGACGCCTTAAATAAATGGGCGGGATTACTTGAGGTGTTGATTGAGGGAAAGGATTACAACGTAACTCCAATCAGCCAAGCAAAACGAGGTAATCAATAACAATTCTACGGTCTTCCGGTGTCCACTGGAATCCGATCACATCCGGTGTTAACCTCGCCAATTTGTGGCTTAGAAATAACCCCACATCTGAATCAATCGGGCCTAGATCGGCCAATCGAAAAGCTGAATACCCTGTCAGCCTGACCCGATTGTTAAACAGGGCGCTAGGGTAGCGGAATATGCTTAATTTATTGACACTCAAGAAGTGGCTCACAATAGCCGATTCAGCGAGATATTTATCTTCAATATTTGGAGAGAATGTCACCGAAGCGGATCTGTTACAGCTTGTTCTAGAAAGCCAAATCACAATGTCTGTTTATTTTCCAAATGGGGTAAACGCCTGCGAATCAGAATGTGACCTTGAAACGTACGAGTCAGTTGTATATAGCTTAGATAACGATGATGTTGAATCAGGGGTTATCGCGAATGACTATTTGAGTATTCCTGCCTATCTAAGAACAAGAATATCGTCTTCAGTAATTAAACGAATCATTGGGATTTTTGATATTCCAATGATTGGATTATCTAGGAATTTTGTTTTTAAGTTAATGATGGAATTACTAAGAAATAATGAACCGACCACTAGCGCTTTGGATACACTACCACATTGCTTTGATTTATTGACCAACGATGCAGGTAGGATTTTTTCTATTAGGCAAACGGATATATCAAATAAAGAATTTTTGCTCGTGTTTAAAGTTAGTTCATTAACTGAGTTAGAACCTATGATTGGAGTCAGTCAATTTGATGATGAATTAACTGATGGGAAAGATAACAAAGGATGTAAGCCTATTCCTAGATTTCAGGCTCAAGAAGAACAGATTCTGCTTTCGATTAAAGAGCAGGGGTTGAACCCTAATAGTCTGCCAAAACAACTAAATGGGAAGGCTGGAGTTAAAGCCAAGATCAAAAATAATCTCATTGACTCTAAAGCTTATTTATTTACCAAATCTACTTTTGATAAAGCTTGGTCAAGATTGTTATTAGATCAAAGAATCTCCTATGGGAAAGTACAAATTTCAAATGAATAAAATATAACATGTACCTTAAGAACCATGACCATGCCCTAAAAAAGCATAGGGTACACGGTTGATGGGATAGGGTAGGCATTTGGAAAAATAACTTCAATCCAGCCAAGTCCAAAGCTGGTTAAGGAGTTATAAATATGAACGGTATTTCGATTGCTAGACGTAAACGAGTTGAAGAACGATCCGGTTACGCTCGTTCGACAATTTATTTAAAGGTATCTCAAGGCCTCTTCCCTTCCCCGGTGAAAATCGGTGCTAATTCTGTTGGTTGGCCTGAGCATGAAATTGATGCAGTTCTTGCTGCTCGTGTTGCAGGTAAATCTGATGACGAAATCAAAGTGTTGGTTTCTGAATTAGAAGCAGCTCGTAAGCTGGCAGCTTAAGGAGGAGGTTGAGCATGAGCAATAATAAAAAAGGCTCAATCCCGCCACAGGATCAAGCCTCAATCAATAAATCAAATACCGCTGGAACAGAGTATATAGCCGATATTACCAATACACCAATGGTGGATGGTCAATGTGCAGAGGTTTTATCAATTCTCCGTAAAGGGCCTGTATTAAGCTTTGTTCTGACTGCTGATTATGCAATTCCAGAGGCTGCTGCAAGGGTTCATGACTTAAGAGCCAAAGGGTTTAACGTCATTACGAATATTCAATCAGAAGTAGTATTTCGTGGGCGGATTAGGAAGCGTGCAGCTTTCTATTCACTCGGTAATCCTGAATGGCCACGTCCTGGTTTCCTTCCTGAAAGTAGTGACTTACCACCAGCAGCATAAGGGATAAATTCATGCATATTTCAATTAATGCGGTTCGTCCGTATGGGTTCGGCTTGCCTAATGAAACCCAAAGAGCTACGATTTTAAATGTAGCTGGCTTAGACACCCTGCTACATGGCTGGCGGATTAGACACCCTCACGCAGTTATGACAGAAGGAAAATTTGGTAAGCGCCCTTGAATCGGCATCTTTTTTTCCCAAAATCAGCTCGTCACACTTGAAATCCATTACCTCTTCGCTGGATTTTCACTATGACCACTCAAGAACGTGCTGATTTTTGGCAGCAGCAGAT
>JAYSBB010000089.1:3787-9016 GCA_041915645.1 Tolumonas sp. | reverse complement strand
GGTACTTCGCCAATGGATGGGAACACCTTGTTGACGTTTGTCATCGCCTGCAGCAACGTTGCAGCAATAATCGCAGCCAAACCAACCTGACGACCAGCTGACAAGTCAGTACCCTGTGTCACAATCAGGCCAGCTACACCTAACGCAATAATTACGCGTACTGCTGATTGGGTGAGGATATTACTGAAGTTATTCAGACTTAAAAATGAAGGTTCTTTTATGATAATAATCATTAACAGAATAAAAAGAACCACATAAATACCACCATTTTTCAGGTAGTTTAAAGTTTTTGATACATTCATGATGTATATCCCCGGATTACAGATATAAAGCTGCTAAACGCATAATTTCTTGCTGATCAGTTTTTTCTGTATCAACGATACCAGCCACACGACCATTACTCATAACCAGAATACGATCGGTGATACCTAACAATTCAGGCATTTCAGATGAAATCATAATAATGCCTTTATCTTTCTTCGCTAATTCGAGCATCAGTTGATAGATTTCAAATTTAGCACCAACATCAATACCTCGCGTTGGTTCATCCAGCATTAATATTTCTGGCTGGGTCAGCAACCAACGGCCAATAATAACTTTTTGCTGATTACCACCCGACAATGTTCCAATGGCAGTTTTCTGGCTTGGTGTTTTTACACGCATAGAGTCAATAACCCATTGGGTATCACTCTTCATGCGCGAATTATCAAGCAAACCTGTTTTACCTTTGTAATTATCCATGTTGGCAATCAGTGAGTTGAATGCAATATCCAACTGACTGTAAATACCAGTAGAACGACGTTCTTCTGTTACCAAAGCGAAACCATTACGAATTGCATCGTGCGCATCGACGTTATTCACTTCTTTGCCATGCAATTTAATTTTCCCAGATGCTTTTTCACGAATACCGAAAATAGTTTCTACAATTTCAGTTCGTTTCGCCCCCACCAGACCGGCGATACCTAATATTTCACCTTTACGTAACTGGAAGGTCACATCTTTAATTGATGGCTGATTCAAAGCAGTCAAGCCTTCAACTTCAAGGATCACTTCTTTCGGGCGGTTCACTTTTGGCGGGAAACGCTGAGTCAGTTCACGGCCAACCATCATGCCGATGATTTTATCCATGTCCAACCCTTCAAGTGGACAGGTATTTACCCATTGTCCATCGCGAAGAATAGTAATCTCATCACACAGCTGGAATATTTCTTCCATCTTGTGAGAGATATAAACAATACCACACCCACGGTCTTTTAATTTTCTGATAATTGTAAACAGATGACTAACTTCTTTTTCTGTCAAAGAAGATGTTGGTTCATCCATAATTACAATTTTAGCGTTATATGAGAATGCTTTAGCAATCTCAATCATTTGCATTTGTGATACAGAAAGATTAGCGACTTTATCTTTAGGATCAATATCAATCCCAAGCTCATCAAATATCTCTTTCGTATCGTTATACATTTTGGTGTGATCAATAAACATGCCCTTTGTCGGGTAACGCCCCAACCACATGTTATCCATCACGGAACGTTGTCTTACCTGGTTTAATTCCTGGTGCACCATTGAAACACCATTATCTAATGCTTCTTTGGCAGAATGAAAATTAATTTCTTTACCTTGGAAAATAATTGTTCCGGCATCTTTTTCATAAATACCAAACAAACATTTTAATAATGTGGATTTACCTGCACCATTTTCACCCATTAAAGCATGAACTGAATATGGGCGAATTTTTAAATTCACATTATCCAAAGCTTTTACACCTGGAAATTCTTTACAAATACCCGCCATTTCCAGCAGATATTCCTGAGATGAATTCACTGTGATATCAGCCATAATATTGCCACAACCATAAAGAAATAAGAGGAGGAGGCTCCTCCTCTTATTAGGTCTACTTTGAAGGGTTTATTTCTTACTTGAACTGGCTCAGGTTATCTTTATCTACGCCAACGTATGGTACACGAACCACTTTGTTAACGATGTTCCACTGAGTACCTTCAGCGGCAGCTTTACCTTCAGCCAGGTTTTTCGCCAGATCGAATGTCGCTTTCGCCTGGTTATTGGCATCGTTCAGTACGGTACCCGCCATCTGGCCATTACCTACCATTGCCAGCGCTTCTGGTAACGCATCTACGCCGAATACCGGAGTTTTGGTATTACCATGAGCTTTCAGTGCTTCAACTGCACCCATTGCCATCGCGTCGTTGTTCGCAATAACAACTTCAATTTTTGCACCGTTAGGGCCTGATAACCATGCATCTGCTTTGTCTTTTGCCATTGCGGTATCCCACATAGCAGTATCAACGTTCAGACCATTGGTTTTGATTTTATGGTTTTCGTTCAGCGTTTTGGTCACGTAAGTGGTACGAGCTTCAGCATCCGGATGACCTGGTTCGCCTTTCAGCAGAACATAATCGATCACGCCGTCTTTGTTCAGATCCCACTCTGGATGTGCTTTCCATTGCTTCGCAATGATGTCACCCTGAATGATGCCTGATTCTTTAGAATCAGTACCCACATAATAAGCTTTGTCGTAGCTGGCCAATGCTTCCTTGGATGGTTCTTTGTTATAGAACACAACCGGGATATCATTTTCTTTGGCTTTCTCAATAACAACCGGAGCAGCCGCAGGGTCAACCAGGTTGATTGCCAGTGCTTTTACACCTTTGGAAATCAATACGTCGATCTGGTCATTCTGCTTGGACTGGTCGTTCTGAGAGTCGTTCATCAGTAATTCAACGTCTTTATACTGAGCGCCTTCTTTCTCAATCGCTTTACGAACTGCTGACATGAAGTTGTCATCGTACTTATAAACAGTGAAGCCCAACAGGGTTTCTGCCTGAGCAGCCGCACCAATAGTCAGACCAGCTAAAATTACAGCTAATTTAGAGAACTTTTTCATTCGGGTTTTCTCCAGTTTTTATTTTTGCTGCAAAGCACTTTTATGGAATTCTCAATGACATTCCTGTCACTGAGCGTGTTCGTAGATAACATTACTCAGTTTCCTGCCATTCTTTTGTGATCTCCTCAACAATATGAAATCGTTTACACGAGCATTCTTCAATTTCGGGAATCAGGTAACACTTTTATGGGATATACGGGCTCATCAGTAGCCAGATGTATCGATATTTTTAGCAAAATCATGGTATCGATTACACAAATGTTAATAAACAGCCTTTTTTGTTAGCTTTTCGTGAATTCACAAGCTATCAACGCCAAGTTACATTGCGTTACAATTAACAATATTTAGAAAAAGATAGTCAATCAGCACCAGCAACAAGATAATACCGATCTATAACTACTTGAATTGATTCAATGTAAACGTAACCACAACATATTTCGCTGCAATACAGAAAACACAAAAATCTCGATTTTTGTTATAAATTTGTTGCCACAACTCACATTAACAATTATTCGCTATACACCTTTGTTCTGTGGGGCCGTACCATGATGAACACAAATAAGTGTATGCAGAATAAGGCTTAATTGTTCTTCTTCACGATTTTGACATTCTCTCTGGCGACGCTTAATGTGTTTAGCTAGTCTGAAATGGAACTCGTGTGGACAACATAACCTGCCTTCGGATCAAGATGTGCAGAGCCCGCAACCCCGCCATTGTCACGATGACCCGGCTGCCCGACTCCGTTAATTGCTGATCCTGTGTGACAGGATGTCTTATCCCGATACAGATAATTAAAGCGACAGAGTGGTTTTAACTGAGGTGGCATATGGCTGATCTGGCTCATAATGGCTCTTTTTTGTTTTATATAATTGCTGCAATTGGCTTGTGCAGCATCATGATTGGTTTGGCAGCCTTTCTCGGTGGCCGGGCCCAAGGCCGCAGTAAAAACAAACCTTTCGAGTCGGGTGTTGATTCTGTAGGCACCGCCCGTCTTCGCTTCTCCGCAAAGTTTTATCTGATTGCTATGTTCTTCGTTATTTTCGACGTTGAAGCACTCTTTCTTTTTGCCTGGTCTGTCTCTGTGCGCGAAAGCGGATGGATCGGATTTATTGAGGCAGCCACTTTCATTGTGCTGTTACTGGTTGGGCTAGTCTATCTATGGCGCATTGGCGCTTTGGACTGGGCACCGGCAAAAAAACAGCCGTCTTCCAATATTGAGCAATCCAAGTAACTGCGAGGCTTGTCATGAAGTACACCCTGACCAGAATCGATCCGGATGCACCGATCGAACGTTATCCGGCTGAGAAGAAACAGACCGTTGATGATCCCTTGCAGGAAGTTGGACGAGGCATATTGCTCGGCAAATTAGAAGACGTACTGCACTCAACTGTGAACTGGGGCCGTAAGAATTCACTCTGGCCTTATAACTTTGGTATCTCCTGCTGTTATGTAGAGATGACCACCGCATTTACCGCGGTGCATGACGTTGCTCGCTTTGGTGCTGAAGTTATTCGTGCATCACCTCGTCAGGCGGATTTCATGGTCATTGCCGGTACTCCTTTCATCAAAATGGCGCCGGTTATTCAGCGTCTTTATGAACAACTGCTGGAACCTAAATGGGTGATCAGCATGGGGGCCTGCGCTAATTCCGGCGGTATGTATGACATTTACTCGGTTGTACAGGGCGTTGATAAATTCCTGCCGGTCGATGTGTATATTCCTGGTTGCCCTCCCCGTCCGGAAGCTTTCTTACAGGCCTTACTGTTACTGCAAAAATCGATTGGTGAAGATCGCCGCCCATTGTCATGGGTTGTCGGTGATCAGGGTGTTTATCGCGCCCAGATGCCTTGTGAAAAAGAACTTTCCCGTGGTGAACGCATTGCGGTAACCAATCTGCCAACACCGGATAAGTTGTAAGGGCCCAATTATGATCAAGCTGACACAACAATTTCCGATTAATCCTGACATGCAGCTATGGCAGACCCGTAATTTGCAGGATGCTCCTGTCGTTCAGGAACTGTTGCACCGTTTTCCGCATGACATTCTGCATGTGCAAGATACCCGCATGGGCATTCCTGTTGTCTGGATCAAACGGGAAGTTCTGCTGAATGCCATCCGTTATCTGCGTCATGCGCCAAAGCCATTCGTGATGCTATACGACCTGCATGCCACAGATGAGCGTCTGCGTACCCATCGTCAGGGTTTGCCGACGTCTGAATTCACTATGTTCTACCACTTGCTGTCGATTGAGCGAAACAGCGATGTGATCTTGAAAGTACCGCTGATGGAAAGTGATTTGAAGATGCCATCCATCACCGGTGAAT
>JAYSBB010000089.1:0-3777 GCA_041915645.1 Tolumonas sp. | reverse complement strand
GATCTGTTCGGTATTCACTTTGATGGTCACCCACATCTGATCCGCATCATGATGCCGCGTAACTGGCAAGGACATCCGCTGCGAAAAGATTACCCTGCCCGCGCCACCGAATTTGAACCTTTCATGCTGGACGAGATGCGTCAGGATGAAGCGCAGGAACAGTTGCTATTCAAGCCGGAAGAATGGGGCATGAAACGCGGTACCAGCAGCGAAGATTACATGTTCCTGAACCTTGGTCCGAACCACCCTTCCGCACACGGTGCCTTCCGTATCGTCTTGCAGCTCGATGGTGAAGAGATACTCGATTGCGTACCGGATATTGGTTACCACCATCGTGGGGCCGAGAAAATGGGTGAACGCCAGTCATGGCACAGCTACATCCCTTACACCGACCGGGTGGAATACCTCGGCGGGGTCATGAATAACCTGCCATATGTCTTGTCAGTAGAAAAACTGGCCGGCATCGAAGTGCCGGATCGCGTGAAATACATCCGCATCATGATGTCGGAGCTGTTCCGCATTAACAGTCACCTGCTGTTCCTCGGTACCTACATTCAGGACGTCGGCGCCATGACACCGGTGTTCTATGCCTTCACCGACCGGCAGAAAATTTACAACATCATTGAGGCGGTGACTGGTGCGCGTATGCACCCCTCCTGGTTCCGTATTGGCGGTGTGGCTCACGATCTACCCGTAGGCTGGCAACGGCTGGTGAAAGAGAACCTGCTCGACTGGCTGCCAGAGCGTCTGGACAGTTATGTCAAAGCCGCTCTCAAAAACAGCGTACTGATGGCCAGAACCGTCGGCGTTGCAACCTATAACACCGAACAGGCACTGAGCTGGGGCGTAACAGGTGCCGGTCTGCGTGCAACCGGGCTTAACTTTGACCTGCGTAAATGGCGACCTTACTCCGGCTACGAAATGTTTGATTTCGATGTACCGGTGGGTCAAAACGGTGACGCATATGATCGTGCCATGGTGCGCGTGGAAGAGATCCGCCAGAGCATGCGCATCATTGAGCAGTGCATGCACAACATGCCGGAAGGCCCATTCAAAGCCGACCATCCGCTCACGACACCGCCACCGAAAGAGCGTACGTTGCAGCACATTGAAACGCTGATCAATCACTTCCTGCAGGTTTCCTGGGGGCCGATCATGCCGGCACAGGAGTCGTTCCAGATGATTGAAGCTACCAAAGGTGCCAACAGTTACTACCTGACCAGTGATGGCAGCACTATGAGCTACCGCACCCGAATCAGAACGCCAAGTTTTGCCCATTTGCAGCAGATCCCGTCAGTGATCCGCGGTCAACTGGTGTCAGATCTGATTGTGTATCTGGGTAGTATCGATTTCGTTATGTCAGATGTGGATCGCTAATTATGAGTCATCAATGCCAATGTCAAAACACGCCGTTTGTGCTTTCTGATTCCGAGCGAGCGGCTATACAGCACGAGATGCATCACTATGAAGATCCGCGTGCTGCCAGTATCGAAGCACTGAAAATTGTGCAGAAGGAACGCGGCTGGGTACCTGATGGTGCCATTACATCCATTGCTGAAGTATTGGGTATCCCCGCTTCAGACGTTGAAGGCGTTGCGACCTTCTACAGCCAGATTTTCCGCCAGCCAGTCGGCCGTCACATCATCCGTTACTGTGACAGCGTGGTGTGTTTCATCAATGGGTATGAAACCATCCAGCAAAAACTGGAGCAAAAACTGGGGATCAAACCAGGTCAGACCACGGCCGATCAGCGTTTTACATTGCTGCCGGTCTGTTGTCTGGGAAACTGCGATAAAGGCCCGAACATGATGATTGATGATGATTTACACGGTCATCTGGATGCGGACAAAATCGACGAACTGCTGGAGCAATACCCATGATCCGAACCGCAGAATCTCACCCCCTCACCTGGCGGTTGCGTGTAGATCAGCAGCCAGTCTGGTTTGAAGAATACCGGGCTAAACAGGGCTATGTTGGTGCGGAAAAAGCGCTGACGATGGCACCGACAGCCGTCACTGATCAGGTAAAAAATGCCGGATTACGCGGCCGTGGTGGCGCAGGCTTCCCCACTGGTGTGAAGTGGAGTCTGGTGCCGATGGACCCGAAATTCGACAAAAAATACATTCTGTGTAATGCCGATGAAATGGAGCCCGGCACCTACAAAGATCGTCTGTTGATGGAACAGCTCCCTCACCAGTTGATTGAAGGCATGCTGATTGGTGCCTATGCCCTGCAGGCTTATCGTGGTTACATCTTCCTGCGTGGTGAGTATGTCGTAGCGGCTGAACGGCTGCGTCATGCGATTGATGAAGCAACCAAAGCGGGTTTCCTCGGCAAAAACATTCTCGGTACCGGCTTTAACTTTGAATTGTTTGTCCACACCGGCGCTGGCCGTTATATCTGCGGTGAAGAAACGGCACTTATTAACTCTCTGGAAGGTCGCCGTGCGAACCCTCGCGCTAAACCGCCGTTCCCGGCGCTGGCTGGAGCCTGGGGCAAACCAACCTGTGTCAATAACGTCGAAACACTGAATAATGTGCCCGCCATCATGCTGAATGGGGTGGATTGGTATAAAGGGCTGTCTGCCGGTAAAAGTAACGATGCAGGCACTAAGCTAATGGGGTTCTCCGGCAAGGTCAAAAATCCGGGTTTATGGGAACTGCCATTTGGCACTACGGCCCGTGAAGTGCTGGAGGATTATGCCGGCGGTATGCGTGATGGCCTGACACTGAAAGCCTGGCAACCCGGTGGTGCCGGCACCGATTTTCTGTTGGAACAGCACCTTGATTTACCGATGGATTTTGACTCTATCGGTAAAGCGGGCAGCCGTCTCGGTACCGCGTTGGCGATGGCCGTGGATAACGAAGTCAACATGGTGTCGCTGACACTGAATCTGGAAAAATTCTTTGCCCGTGAATCTTGTGGCTGGTGCACACCGTGCCGTGAAGGTCTGCCATGGAGCGTCAAGCTACTGCAGGCCATCGATAATGGCGAAGGGCAAAAAGGCGATATCGAGACACTGGAGAAACTCTGCCGCGATTTAGGGCCGGGTAAAACCTTCTGTGCACACGCGCCCGGTGCAGTTGAACCACTGCAAAGTGCCATCAAGTATTTCAGATCAGAATTTGAAGCAGGGATCACTAGTGAGCCACAGCTGGCATCACCGATTCCAACCGGAATCCAACCTAACCTGCTAAATGAGCGCTGGTAATTGCCTGTTCGATGAGTGACTCATCGGACATACAGAAAAGGAAATGATGTAGCTATGGCCACAATTCATGTAGACGGCAAAGAATATGAGGTAAATGGCGCCGATAACCTGCTGGAGGCGTGTTTGTCTCTGGGGTTAGATGTGCCCTATTTCTGCTGGCATCCGGCACTGGGTAGTGTGGGTGCATGTCGGCAATGTGCAGTAAAACAGTTTAATGGTCCGGACGATAAACGCGGTCGTCTGGTCATGTCATGTATGGCACCCGCCAGCGATGGAACCTATATTTCCATCGAGGATGCCGAAGCGGTTGAGTTTCGGAAAAGTGTTAACGAATGGATGATGCTAAACCATCCACATGACTGCCCAGTGTGTGAGGAAGGCGGCGCCTGTCATCTGCAGGATATGACGGTCATGACCGGCCATAACACCCGAAAATACCGCTTCACGAAACGCACGCATGAAAATCAGGATCTCGGCCCATTCATTAATCATGAAATGAACCGCTGCATCGCCTGCTACCGTTGTGTGCGTTATTACAAAGACTATGCTGATGGCAGTGATTTAGG
>JAYSBB010000088.1:0-9018 GCA_041915645.1 Tolumonas sp. | reverse complement strand
TTCGACAAGGGTAAGGTGTTCAATCAACGTCATAGCGCGTGCCTCCTGCATGGAGACGCGATTAGATCACAGACGATCTGCCTGTTCAAATTTCATTAACAAAGTGCGATCCCGCCCTGGTAAAGAAACGACCAATAAACGAACTACTACACCCCAAAACACAGACATACGTTATCCCCTTGGTATATTAATACGCCGCAACAATAACCTGTCGCTTTCGTTTTGCAAAGTCTCCTCTGCTACGGTATCTAAACAAGCGATATCACATTTATAATAGTCGATATTAATCTTTAGTGAGCATTGTACTCATGCATCAGAAAGTTGTTTTTCCCGGAACCTTTGATCCGCTGACTTGCGGACATCTCGATCTGATCAGCCGCGCATCGGCCTTATTTGATGACGTCGTTATTGCCGTGGCTGCTAGCCCGGGGAAACGGCCGTTATTCACGTTAGAAGAGCGCATTGCGCTGGCGACCGAAGTTTGCCAATCGCTACCCAATGTCACCATTACCGGTTTCAGTAATCTGTTGATCGATTTCATGAAGCAACAACAAGCTACCATCTTGTTACGTGGCATTCGTACGGGTAGTGATTTTGAATATGAATCACAGCTGGCCGCAATGTATCGCCGCATGATGCCGGAAATGGAGATTGTCTTTTTGCCACCCGCAGAACAATATGCCTTTGTTTCGTCAACACTGGTGCGGGAAATTGCCCTACATGGTGGCGATGCCGGTCAATTTGTTACCCCCAATGTCGCTGCAGCGATTAAAACCAAGCAATTGCAGCTCACTCAGTCATAACCACCCACAAACGGCTGACAAATCGGACAAAACACACTGCTGCGCTGCCCTAAGCGCAGCTCTTCCAGTGGATGCGCGCACACCTGACAGGCTTGCCCGGCCCGCCCATACACCAATAATTCCTGCACAAAATAACCCGATTTACCATCGATGCGCATAAAATCGCGCAATGTGGTACCACCTTGGGTGATGGCACGAGCCAGCACTTGTTTCACCGCTGCCACTAACGCCTGACTCTCTTCTATCGTCAGCGAATTCACCGCCCGTTTCGGATGAATGTGCGCCATAAACAGCGCTTCATTGGCGTAGATATTCCCCACCCCCACCACAACATGGTTATCCATTAGCCACGGCTTGATCGCGCTGCGCGGTTTGCGGCTGCGTTGCCACAGATAATCAGCTGTGAATGCATCGGTTAACGGTTCCGGCCCTAAGCTCTTTAATAACGCATGTTGATGCGGGTCATCGGTTGTCCACAATAAAGCACCAAATCGACGCGGATCATGAAAACGCAGCAACTTGCCATTGGCTAATTCCAGATCCACATGGTCATGTTTTTCTGCTGGTGTACCGATAGGAAGGATACGCAGGTGGCCAGACATACCCAGATGCAAAATCGCCGTTCCCAACGTGGAACGTAATAATAAATACTTCGCTCGTCTTTCGATTGAACGTAATGGCTGCCCTTCCAACAAATGGATTTCTGACGGGATGGGCCAGCGCAAACGCGGATGCCGGATCACCACTTTTTCAACAACCACACCTTCCATCCATGGCGTGATCCCTAATCGGCTGACTTCAACTTCGGGTAATTCCGGCATAATACTGTCCTGAACAGGTAAACGATTGATCGATCGAATTAATCTTGTGCAATACGCAGCAAAGCTCGATTCAGATCGCTTTCACAACCTGAGACACTTGTCGTACTCGTGCATTATGACTAAGTTTAAGGCAATGAACTGCATAAACGGGGCTAAGCGCATGACACAAACTCGGCGTGTAAAAGTGCTGGTATACGGCATGGTACAAGGTGTTGGCTTTCGTTATTTCACACAACAGGAAGCCCATCGTTTAGGGTTATCCGGTCACGCCACCAATCTGGTCGATGGCTCAGTCGAAGTGGTGGCGCAAGGCGAAAGCAAAGCCGTGGATAAGCTGATTGAATGGCTGAAATCAGGACCACGTACCGCCAGTGTCGATTATATTGAAGTTTATGAACTGGGAAGCGGCGCGGCGAACAGCGGTTCATTCCGCGCCTACTGAATTATTTTAAGGTCGCACAAATCTTCCATAGATCGGCTTGTACCGCTGCGGCGGTCAC
Source organism: Tolumonas sp. (assembly GCA_041915645.1). Taxonomy (GTDB): domain Bacteria; phylum Pseudomonadota; class Gammaproteobacteria; order Enterobacterales; family Aeromonadaceae; genus Tolumonas. The sequence goes on along the minus strand of JAYSBB010000088.1, from coordinate 6,894 downwards.
TTCGCGCCCAGCACCCGGCCCTTGCAAGATCAGCGGGTTGGTGCGATAGAAATCAGTCTCGATAGAGAAAATATTATCGCAAGGGCGCAAATTCGCAAAAGGATGATCCGCCGCCAGCATATCCAGCCCTACCCGTGCAGAACCATCACGGTCTAAGCGGGCAACATAACGCAGTACCTTACCGCGCGCTTTCGCCTCATCAAACGCTGTTTCTACCGCATGGTCTAATTCCGACAATTGCTCAAAAAAGCTCTCCAGCGGGATCTCCGCCAAACCAGCCGGCACCAGACTTTGTAAAGAGATATGTTCCGGTTCGAGCTCTAACCCCGCTTCACGCGCCAGGATTAGCAGCTTACGTCGCACATCATGCCCGGTCAGATCTTCGCGCGGGTCCGGCTCTGTTAAGCCATGCTGCCAGGCTTGATCGACCAGCTCGGAAAATGAAACCGAACCATCATATTGTTGGAATAACCAACTCAGCGTACCGGAAAAAATGCCCGAGATGCCATGCACCCGATCGCCTGACTCCAGCATCATGCGAATACAAGCTTGTACCGGCAAACCGGCGCCAACAGTGGCGTTATAACGCCATTGCACCTGATGTTCAGCAAAGCTTTGTCGTACACGCTGATAAAACGCACTTTCCGCGGCGCCAGCAAACTTATTCGCCGTAATCAGATGTGCACCGATCTGCGCAAACTCCGGGTAGTAACTACTCACTGTTTCGCTGGCAGTCAGATCGAGCACTATCAGCTCATCAAACGGATGTTGCTCCAGCTGTACCAGCAGTTCCGCCCAAATAACCGGTTGTGGGTCAAAACTATCCAGCACCTGCAGTGGATCTAATCCCTCCTCACACAACACGCCACCACGAGAATCAAACAAGCCATACAAAGTCAGTGTCAGCTGGTGCGCCTGTTCAATATGGTGTTTCTCTTTGGCGAGTAATTTTAACCACTGGCTACCGATATTCCCTTTGCCTAACACCACCAGACCGACACGTTTGGTCTGCTGAAACATGGCGTGGTGCAAAGCAATCAGTAACGGTTCCAGCGTAATTTCACGCACCACTGCCACCAGACTTAAGCCTTCTGGCGCGGTATAGATAAATTCCAGAGGTTGATCGACCAGTAACCGGTAAAAACGATGACACTGCTCGGCATTATCACAAACACCGGTTCCCACCAGACCGATCAGGCTGAAACCATCACGACGCACGACATCTCTCAGGCCTGACAACTCTTGCTGTTGTAATAAAAACTGATGAGCATCTGGCGCCATTTCCAGCGTATAAGCTAAACGGACGATTCGGCGATCGGCCAGATTTTTGCTCACCAACGGAGACAGTTGCTGCGTGGCCAATAACGCTTCGAGACGTGCAACAGTCTGCTCATAGTCGCAATCAGGCTGAATACGCAGTTCAATCAGCCCGATTTGCTCTAGTGAGGTGACAATGCGCGCCCCTTTCACCTGCGATTTACGGCGTAAAATATGTGAAGCACCACCGGTTGGCGCGTAACTCGAACGTAATACCAGTTTTTGCTGGCTGTGCATTAACGGTTGTAAGGTTCGCGAATGTAAAACCGGAGCCCCAAGTCGCGCTAATTCATTGGCTTCTGCCAGTGATAAACGTTCAAGCAACTTCGCATCTTTCACACAACGCGGGTCGGCGGAATAAACACCTGCGACATCACTCCAAATGGCGGTAGACTCCGCTTCTGCTAAAGCACCGAGCAAGGTCGCCGAGTAATCAGAACCATTACGACCCAGCAATAATGTCCGCCCTTCATTATCGGCAGCGATAAAACCGGTTACGACCACCCGTTGTTCACCGGTGCCAGCTAACACTTCGCGTAATTTCTCCCGCGATAGCGCCTCATTAACGCGAGCCAGCGCGCCTTCTTCCGCAGAAAGAAAACGACGTGCATCCAGCCATGACGCCAGATTACCTCGTTCCGTCAATAACGCCGCCAATAGACGGGCCGACCAGACTTCACCATTGGCCAAGATCCCATTGCGCTCATGACGATCATAATTTTTTTTCAGGACACCTGCGATGGTATCAATGTCTTCCATCAACTGCAGGGATAATGCCTGACGTGCGGGACCGTCTAATACCCCTTCAATCAAGCCCAACTGATAGGCTCTTAAACCCTGTATTGCCGCTACAACCGCATCATCACCCGCCTCGCTTAATTCTAGAATTTGCAGTAAGCGATTAGTGGTTTTACCCGCCGCAGAAACCACGATCAATGCACGGGGGTCCGATTCCTGCTCGATCAGTCCAGCCACCCGACGATAACAATTGGGATCAGCCAGGCTGCTACCACCGAATTTATGTACCTGACGTCCAGGAAGGTGGCCTGTTGCTGTGTGCGGCATACTTCGTTACCTCTTAATCTTTTAATACGGCGAATGAGACCGTATTAGTCTTACTATTTTATTTGCTGGCAACACAGGCAAACGCGCGATCTAAATCTGCCAGCAGATCAGTGATATGTTCAATCCCGATGGAGAAACGCAGTAGCTGATCAGAAATACCCGCTACCCGGCGTGCTTCTGGATCCATCCCTGCATGCGTCATACTTGCCGGGTGAGCGACCAGACTTTCCACCCCACCTAATGACTCTGCCAGACAAAACAGCTGCAAACCACCCAAAAATTGCTTTAATTGTTCTATATCAAAATCCACTTCAAAACTCAGCATTGCACCAAAGCCTTGTTGCTGACGCTTTGCAATTTCGTGCCCGGGATGCTCCGGCAAACTCGGGTGATAAATTTTAGTCACCCGCGGTTGCTGTTGTAGATAAGCCAAAACGGCATTCGCATTTTCCTGATGAGCTCGCATACGCGGTGCCAGAGTACGCAAACCACGCAGCGTCAAATACGCATCAAATGCACCGCCAGTATGTCCAAGGCAGTTACCCCACCAAGCCAGTTTTTCATGCAATTCAGGTTCTTTGGCAATTACCGCACCACCAACCACATCCGAATGACCGTTCAGATATTTGGTTGTGGAATGCACGACAATATCAGCCCCCAGAGCCAACGGTTGTTGTAGGAGCGGTGACAAAAACGTGTTATCCACCGCCACTAATGCACCTACCGCTTGTGATTGCTGACAAATAGCCGCGATATCGACCACGCGTAATAACGGATTTGATGGTGTTTCTACCCACACTAATTTTGGTTTTTGCGCCAACGCCTGTGCCAATGCGACAGGATCGGTTTGATCGACAAATAACACCCGGTACGAACCTTTCGCAGCAACATGTTGGAATAGCCGATAGGTGCCACCATAACAATCATGTGGCGCGACCAACAAATCATCGGAAGACAACAAGGCGGTGACCAGATTGATTGCGCCCATACCGCTGCCGGTAAACACTGCACCCGCACCACCCTCTAATGCCGCCAATGCGCCCGCCAGCGTACTGCGGGTCGGATTACCGGAACGACTATAGTCAAACTCTCGTTTTTCACCGAAACCGGCAAAGGTATAGTTTGTGGATAAATAAATAGGCGGAACAACCGAACCGAATTGAGTATCAGCAGCAATTCCTGATTTGACGGCGTATGTTTCTCGTTGGTAATCCGACATGATAGTTCCTTGATAGTCGCGCGTACTATCACGGTACCCCACCACATGTAAGCCGTCAACACTTCTAGACGTCCATATGGCTTTGCCTATGGATTGCCATTACTGCCTATACGGGTTACTATGCTTTGTCTGACTGGAATAACAGGTGAGCAATGAAAACGGCGTGGAATGGCGAATATATTAGTCCGTATGCAGAACACGGCAAAAAAAGTGAACAGGTCAAAAAAATCACGGTTTCAATTCCGCTGAAAGTATTAAAAATACTGACAGATGAACGTACTCGCCGCCAAATAAATAATCTGCGTCATGCCACCAACAGTGAATTGCTTTGTGAAGCATTTTTGCACGCTTATACCGGCCAACCACTACCGGCTGATGACGATTTACGCAAAGATTGTCCCGATGATATCCCGCTCATGGTTCAGCAAATAATGACGGAAATGGGCAAACCTATCGAAAAATACGATGAATAACCGCTAATTAGCGTTTAGAAATCGAGTCCATCCGGAGAGATATCAACCAGATCGATCTCCGGGATCATATCTTCATACCCAATACGACTATAAACCAACGTATCATCCAAATGACCTTGCGAACGACAAGCGTTTTTTAATGTTGCTTCCAGCTTAAAACCCGCTCTTTCTGCCACAGCTCGACTTTTTTCATTACTCGCCGCGGTTCGGATCTCAAGTCGCGCAGCATGCAAATGAATAAAAGCATAATCCGCCAATAACAACACCGCTTCTGTTATGTAACCTTTACCAGCTGCAGATTGTCGCACCCAATAACCGATCTCATAATAGGGAACGGAGACATCCCTGACATGTAAACTAATACTACCCACCAACAATTGATCTTCACGCCGCACAATCATAAAACGTAATTCATGTTCTTTACGTTCAAATTGCTCTTTTGCTACATTCATATTGGCGGTTACCGTCAATATAGATGGATCGGGCTCCGCCCAATCAAGAAACAGTTGATGCAATTCATAACTTTCGGATAAAGCCAGACGCAGCGGTTCAACCCAGTCCAGTGATGGCGGTTTTAACTCAATTCGGGAAGACGTCAGCATTGCATCCTTCAGATCACTGCGTATACATGACTAAAACCAATCATGAACTTCTGCTTAGAAAACATGAAGATAATAGAGTCTGATAATAACGGTTATATTATAGCAAAGGTGGAGCTTGAGTATAAGGTGAGATCAAGAGGTATCTGAGTCAGAAAGGTATAGACAATTAACGCGGAAAAAATAAAGCCGGGTTACCCCGGCTTCATTTTATTCTTCGGTAGCTGCTTCAGCATCTACCGGACGACCAACCAGCTCAATATAAGCCATTGGTGCGTTATCACCAGCGCGGAAACCGCATTTCAGAATGCGCGTATAACCACCTGGACGACCTTGAAAACGTGGGCCAAGTTCAGTAAACAGCTTACCAACAACATCTCTGTCGCGGGTACGAGCAAATGCCAAACGGCGATTTGCAACACTGTCACTCTTAGCAAGAGTAATCAAGGGCTCAACTACACGACGTAGCTCCTTTGCTTTAGGCAAAGTCGTCTTGATGATCTCATGACGAACCAGGGAGCTGGCCATGTTGCGGAACATAGCCTGACGATGGCTAGCATTCCGGTTCAGTTGACGACCACTCAAACGATGGCGCATGACCTTATCCTTCTAACAAAATCGGTAGAACCTGCAATCTGGATCAATTGTCTGCCAGACTTGCCGGCGGCCAATTCTCCAGACGCATGCCCAGAGACAAACCACGGGAAGCCAGCACGTCTTTGATTTCGGTCAAAGACTTCTTACCCAGGTTAGGAGTTTTTAACAACTCCACCTCAGTGCGCTGTACCAGATCACCAATATAATGGATTGCTTCTGCTTTCAGGCAGTTCGCAGAACGAACTGTCAATTCCAGATCATCAACAGGACGCAGCAGGATCGGATCGAACTCCGGCTTGTCTTCTTTCTTCTCTGGAACGGAAACATCACGCAAATCAACAAAGGCATCCAACTGCTCAGCCAAAATAGTAGCTGCACGGCGAATGGCTTCTTCCGGATCTAGCGTACCGTTGGTTTCCATATCGATAACCAACTTATCCAGATCAGTACGTTGTTCCACACGAGCAGCTTCAACATTGTAGGCGATACGCACTACAGGGCTGAACGCCGCATCCAGTAACAAACGACCAATTGGACGATCTTCATCATCTGTATGTAAACGCGCTGATGCCGGAACGTAGCCACGACCACGTTGAACACGCAGACGCATACTGATTTCAGCATTAGCACCGGTCAGATGACAAATCACATGCTCCGGATTGACAATGACAACATCATCACCATGGATGATATCACCTGCCGTGACCGGGCCCGCACCAGACTTGGTCAGCGAAAGGATTACTTCATCTTTACCTTCCAGCTTTACTGCAATGCCTTTTAAGTTCAGCAAGATCTCCAGGATATCTTCCTGAACACCTTCTTTACTGCTGTACTCGTGCAATACGCCGTCGATCTCAACCTCAGCAACTGCACATCCCGGCATGGACGACAGGAGAATGCGTCGTAACGCATTACCTAAAGTATGACCGAAACCACGCTCCAACGGCTCAAGGGTTACCTTGGCATGAGTCGGACTGAGTTGCTCGATATCAACCAAACGTGGCTTGAGAAAATCTGTTACAGAACCCAGCATTATGTCCTCTCTTAGAAGCTAAGCCTTACTTAGAGTAAAGCTCGACGATCAACTGTTCATTGATGTCAGCAGACAGATCTGAACGCTCTGGCAGACGTTTGTAAACGCCTTCCATTTTGTCTGCATTGATCTCAATCCAAGTTGGCTTTTCACGCTGCGCAGCCACGTCTAATGCGGCTTTGATACGAGCTTGTTTTTTCGCCTTCTCACGAACAGTGACTACATCTTCAGGAGAAACGTTATAAGAAGGAATGTTTACCACTTTGCCATTGATAACGATAGCTTTATGGCTAACCAGCTGGCGAGCTTCCGCACGGGTAGATGCAAAACCCATACGATAAACTACGTTGTCCAGACGACCTTCCAGCAACTGCAGTAGGTTCTCACCGGTATTACCTTTGATGCGAGTCGCTTCACGGTAATAGTTACGGAATTGTTTTTCCAGAATGCCGTAAATACGACGGACTTTCTGTTTTTCACGCAGCTGTACACCGTAGTCAGACAGACGTGGCTTACGCGCACCGTGCTGACCAGGAGCTGTGTCAATTTTACACTTAGAGTCGATAGCACGAACGCCTGATTTCAGGAACA
>JAYSBB010000087.1:3461-9224 GCA_041915645.1 Tolumonas sp. | reverse complement strand
ATGAGCAACGGCTGACCCGCTTTGATGGTTTGACCTGCTTCGACCAGCACCTGCCAGACGTTGCCGGAGACCAGACTTTCCACTGCTTTGTGATGATCCGGTAATGCTTCTTCCTCACCGGTTTCGATCATCATGTCGCTATCGGCAGAGAAATTCGCTTGTCCGGTTTCGAGCCAACGCTGACGCTCGGCTTCAAACGCCGTTTGCTGACGCTCTTTCGCCACGAGGATTTCATCAGCGTGTTCATTCACCAGCTTGTTGTAATCGGCCAGCGAGAACTGGATCTCTTCGATCTGAATTGGGTAACGACCGCGCGGGAATTCACGACGAATGCGCAATAGCTCATCCGCATCCACTTCATAGAATTTGATTTGATCGAAGAAGCGCAGCAGCCATGGCTGACTGAATTCAACGGTCTGACGATAACGGTTCCACATCTGCAGGGTACGACCAACAAACTGATAACCACCCGGACCTTCCATACCGTAAACACACAGATAGGCGCCACCAATCCCGACCGCATTTTCCGGTGTCCAAGTCCGCGCTGGGTTGTATTTGGTGGTCACTAAACGATGACGCGGATCCAATGGCGTTGCCACCGGTGCGCCGAGATACACATCGCCTAAGCCCATGACCAGATAGTTAGCGTTGAAAACAATCTCTTTGACCTGCTCAATCGAATCAAGTCCATTAATACGACGGATGAATTCAATGTTCGATGGGCACCATGGCGCATCTTTACGCACCAGTTCGTCGTATTTGCGGATCGCCAGACGGGTTGCTTCATCATCCCAAGACAATGGCAAATGAACGATACGTGCAGGGACTGTGATCTGCTCAATATCCGTCAGTTCACTTTCTGCCTGTTCCAGCAGTTCCAGTAAAAGCGTCAGTGGCAATTGCAAATTGTCGTAGTGGATCTGCAAGGAGCGAATGCCCGGTGTCAGTTCCAATACACCTTCGATGCTAGCTTCTTGCACCCATAACATCAGCGCATGCGCACGGAAACGCAGGCGGATGTCGAGCACTTGCGTGCCATATTCCACCAGCAGATAGTCATCACCACTTGGGCGATAGACCACTTTCTCGCCATATTTTTCCGCTGGCAGTGTTTTCAGAATCGGCGTGGTTGGTAGTGAAATCGAGACAGACACGGGTTGAGCCGTCAGGCTTTCCAGTTCAGCCAGTTGCGCACGATCCAACACTTCGGCATCCGCAATCGAGATCGGAATGAAGCGAACTTTATCTCCCGCTTTCAGCTGACCCATTTTCCACAGATCGGCTTTGACGATGGTTGCTGGACAAACGAAACCGCCCAGACTCGGACCATCCGGCCCCAGAATCACCGGCATGTCACCGGTGAAATCGACCGTTCCAATCGCATAAGCATTGTCATGCAGATTCGATGGATGTAACCCTGCCTCGCCACCATCGGCACGCGCCCATTCCGGTTTCGGTCCAATCAGACGTACACCGGTACGGCTCGAGTTGTAATGCACTTCGTAATCGGTCGCGAAGAAGGTGTCGATATCGTGATCCGTAAAGAAATCTGGTGCACCGTGCGGACCATAAATCACGCGCAGTTCCCATGTATTCGTAATTGCTGGCTGCAGTTCAGTTGGCAGTGATTGTTCAGCTACCAAAGTCGAGGCGACTGGCAGATGCAGTACATCTCCTGCCTGAATCGAACGCCCCACATGGCCCCCAAACTGACCGAGTGTAAAGGTCGAGCGACTGCCGAGATAATGCGGGCAATCAATGCCACCGGCCAGCAGCAGATAACTGCGCGCGCCCGCCGTTGCGACTTTACCGAGTTGCACGGTTGCACCGGCTGGCACAGTGATCACTTGCCACATCGGCAATGCTTCACCATCCAACTTGGCATCGATGGTGGCACCAGCCAGCACGATCTGACGTGCAGTATTAAATTTCAGCGTTGGACCTGACAGCGTAATTTCCAGACCCGCCGTCTCTGCATCATTGTTCAGCAGACGATTCCCCAGACGGAACGACCAGTTATCCATCGGGCCTGACGGTGGCACACCGATATCCCAGTAGCCCACACGGCCGGGAAAATCCTGAATCGTGGTTTGTGTCCCGCCAGAAAGCACATCAATGGTGGAGGGTTCATAACTGAACTCATTCAGCGTACGAGTCAGCACTTTGCCCTGTTGCACGACGTCACTGTTGAGCAATGCACAGAGGTATTCTTTATTGGTTTCAATGCCATACACCGTGCTGTCATGCAGCATGGTCAGCAGTGTTGTGATGGTTTGCGCACGCGAGCCCGACCAAGCAATCAGTTTTGCCAACATCGGGTCAAAAAATGGCGGCACTTCAAGACCGGCATCCAGCCAATGATCGATACGGCTCGATTGACGATCCTGTTCCGGGAACTGTACCGCACTGATTAAACCCGCACTTGGGCGGAAGTTTTTCGCCTGCAGGATTGGCATTGAGGTATTCATCCCTGCGCCTCCCCGTTCCGACCGAAATACCACGGAAATGCTTTCCGCGAGGTCACTTTTAAAATCCAGTCCATCGCAAACGCCAGCAAGGTGATCCAAACCACATACGGCAGGATGATCGACATATCGAGATAACGACGCACGAGGAAGATCCGGTAACCCAGCCCTTCGGTAGCAGCAATGGCTTCCGCCGCAATCAGGAACAACCAGGCACTACCCAACGTCAGACGAATGGCTTCAATCAGACGTGGTAACACTTGTGGCAGCATCATGCGCAATAAGATCTGCGAGGTGGATGCCCCCAGCGTCTGCGCTTTGATGAGCTGTTCTTCCGGCAGGCTCAAGGTTTTTAGCTGCAAATCACGAATCAGGATCGGGCAAATGCCAATCACAATCAGCATCACTTTCGCCAAATCGCCTAAACCAAACACGATGAACAGGATCGGCAGGATCGCCATCGGCGGGATCAACGACAACGCGGTCACCAATGGCGAAACCGGTGTGCGGAACAGCGGAATACCGCCATTCAGCAGACCAACCAGCAAGCCCAACAAGGCACTGATCCCCACCCCCATCAACAAGAGCTTCAAGCTGGAAAGTGTATCCGCCAGCAGCAGATACTCGCCGCTGCGACGACTTGGCTCAAACGCCATGCGGATGATCGAATCGAAGATCACTGGGAATGACGGCAACAGTTTGTCATTCGGATTCACCGCCAGACGCGCTTCTGAATTAATCAGATACAGCACCAGCAGCACTACGAATGGCAGCAGTGCCAGTAACCAGCGACCTAAGCGATCCGGTTGTCGATTAATGAGTCGGGCCATCGCCAATCTCCTTTACAACGCAGATCACAGCTTACCGTCGGCAGCCATTTGCATATAAGTCGGATCAAACCGCAGCTTCACATTGTTTTTGTCGCCGTAGATACCCGCTGGAGTTTCGATGCCGATGAAGTCAGCGCTCGGTGCATTTTCACCCAGCAAACCGTGCTGCAATGAGAATTCCGATACTAACTGCATGGTCAGTTTCAGATGAGGGTCTTGTACCTGTGACAAGGCATCAACTGGGTTGTAGAACATTTTGGTAGCCTTCAACTGCGCATCGTAACCCGCCAGATCGGTGCCTGATGCTTTCGCCATCGCCGTACGAGCTTGTTTAGCTTTAGCATCATTGCCAGACATGGTGTACATCACTTCATACCAGGCCCCTGCCAGCGCTTTACCCAATTCCGGATGCGCTTTCAGCTTGTCGGTTTTCACTACCAGCAAATCGAGAATTTCACCGGGGATCTTGCTGGAATCAAACACCAAGTGGCTGCCCGGTTGTTTAACTACCTCTGACAACATCGGGTTCCAGGTTACCGTCGCCGTAACATCTTTAGTCGCATACGCAGACACGATATCGGCATCAGAGGTGTTAACGATCTTGATGTCTTTTTCATTCATGCCCTGCGTTTCCAGCGCACGCGCCAGCAGATAATGCGACACACTCAGCTCCACCAGATTAACGGGCTGGCCTTTGATATCTTTCAGTTCGGATTTGCCTTTCAGCACCACACCGTCATTACCATTGGAATAATCACCAATGATCATGGCGGTGGAATCTACGCCACCGGCTGCCGGAATAGTCAACGCATCCATATTGGTCATCACACAGCCATCAAAACCACCGGCGGTATACTGATTAATCGACTCGACGTAGTCGTTCACCTGCACGACATCAATATCAATACCGTACTTGTCTGCCCATTTTTTGATAATGCCGCTTTGCGCTGCATAATCCCAAGGCATCCAACCGGCATAAATCGTCCAGGCTACTTTGAATTTCTCTTTTGCAAATGCTGGCACAGAGCCAAACAAAAAGACCGGTAACAGGCCAACACACAGCCATTTACGGAATGAGGAGCTAAAAGTAGATTTTTTCATGGTTCCCTCCCTGGGAGCACGTGGTTAAAACACAAGAGATCATGGCTGTGCGCCGCTGTCTCCCGGGTTTTTGTCCCGCCGTGTAACCTTCAGGGAAGGTCGACAACTCTCGGACCAGACACTTACTCAGTAAGCCGGAACCCTAGTCATCCATTTCAAATTGTGGCACAGAAGCCAGCGTTTGCACGCCATAAACATCAAGTGCGTTATCTAACCAAACTAATGCAATTCATAAGCCAAGAGTAAATTAGCGCAAAAACAGCATAAAAATACTCATTTGAGATTAATAATACAGTTTTTATTAATTAGCTTGCCTAATTATTGTTACAGCGCGCCAAAATGAAACACCATTTAAGGGCAAATGTAATGTAATTTGTAAATGGGAAATACCTAACGTAAACCACTGGTTACAAACAAGTTAATACGTTAAAACTAATATATTTATTATGTTTTTTTATCAAAAAAATCGCTTTATACTCAAATTTCACCGTAAAGATCATATTAATTACTTATTTATATCTTATAAGATGAACACGCCATTGAAGGAAAAAGATGGCTGTTGAATGATAGCTCTCGCCACACCGTCAGCAGTACAGGATGTAACTCTATGAACCATTTTGCATCAACCGCAGGCAGAGAAAGAGAATTCTCTGAGCAACATAATCTTATCTCTACCACTGACACCCAAAGCCGTATCACCTACGCCAATGAACATTTCTGCGATATCGCTGGCTATCACCCGGATGAGCTCGAAAACCAATACCACAACGTCGTACGCCATGCTGATATGCCGAAAGCCGCGTTTAAAGACATGTGGGATCATCTAAAAGATAAAAAAAGCTGGATGGGTGTTGTAAAAAATCGTTGTAAAAATGGTGATCATTATTGGGTTAATGCCTATGTCACACCTATTTTAGATAACACCGGTAATGTATTTGAATATCAATCAGTACGCACTAAACCCTCCAGAGCAGATATAGAAAGAGCAGCCGGTTATTACCAACAAATTAACCAAGGAAAATTACCACGGGCATTACGTTTGCCTACATTTAATATTTCGTTTATTTCTCTTTTACTTTCATTCGGTACTATTATCGCAATTATTGCGAATATGATGTTATCGGAAATAAATCCGCTTTCATCCATCGCCATCGGTTTAGTAATAATACAATCCATCTTTGCGATCTGGTGGGGAAGAAAATTAAAAACACTGGCCAGTATTGCTAAAGAAAATTTTAATACCGATATTACTCAAGTGTTATATACCTTCATAGACTGGACCTTAAGAATTAAGTGTTTCAAAAATCCCATCTAAGGTCCTATTTTTCTTAGATTTTCTTTGTCGTGATTTTTGTGCGTTCTTTGAT
>JAYSBB010000087.1:0-3451 GCA_041915645.1 Tolumonas sp. | reverse complement strand
ACTCAAGTGTTATATACCGGTCGCCGCGATGAGCTTGCCGCGATCGAATTGGCGCTCAGAATGAAAAAAGCCGAATTAAGAGCCATTGTCGGACGAACCGGCGATACTTGTAATACCATTCTTCAAGCAGCGGAAGATGATGCTGGCAATATCCAGTCCATCACCAATAACATCGACCAACAACGGGCAGAAACAGAGCAGCTGGCCACTGCCATCAATGAAATGAGCAGTTCGATCCGCGAAGTGGCTACCAGTGCCAGCTCAACTTCGGAATTAACCGCCGAAGCACGCCAAACTGCCGAGCTGGGTCAAAAAAGTATCCAGGCAACGGTTAGTGCGGTAAATGCCTTGCATGATGAGTTAGATAACTCTAAACAAGTAATTAATGAATTAGCGGATAACACCAAACACATTGGCAGCATCCTTGATGTCATTACCAATATAGCCGATCAAACCAACCTATTAGCACTCAATGCCGCGATCGAAGCCGCCAGAGCCGGAGAACAAGGGCGAGGTTTTGCGGTCGTTGCTGATGAGATCCGCTCTTTAGCATTGAAAACACGCACCTCCACCGATGAAATTCAGCAGATGATCTCGAAACTGCAAAGCAGTGCCAGTACCGCTGTCACGACGATGGATCATGGTGCTGATTTGTCAGAGACTTGTCGTACACAAGCCAATGCAGCAGGTGAAGTATTCGGTCAAATTAATGATATGCTGCATCACGTGACTGATGCCAGCCATCAGATTGCCACCGCCGTTGAAGAACAAGCGTATGTGACTGAAGATATTAATCGCAGTATTCATAACATTCGCGAATTAGCCGATACCAGCACAACCAGCAGCCATACGGCCGTAGATCGTATTGCGTTACTGGTAGAACGCCTGCAAGGTTTATGTCGTCTGATCAACCAATTCCAACGTTAATACAATATAACAGGACGGTTTTAGCTGAAATCGTCCTGTTTATCCTTTCAAGATCCCATTGATCCTTCCGGATCGTCAAAAAAATAGCTTCATTACTGGCACAACCTTTGCTCATTAACAAATACCCGCTAGACGTTATTCAGGGATATTTTTATGAGACGGTGGAATAGACACTTTAGCCAATACCGCACACTGAACTGGCTTATGATATGGATGCTGCTTTGCTGCTGCACAATTCTATTATTTCCGGTCGAACGCTTACACAGCGCAGGGGAATGGTTAATACAATTCAGAGTATTCTTTAGTCTCGGTTTGTTAATTGCCTGCTCATATTTTGCCAGCCAGCTATTACTGATTGGTTGGGATCATGCACTTACGCATTGGTTGGAACGCCAGAAACAGCAAAATTTGCAGCGTATGATTGAGTGCCTCGATTTCACCGAAAAGGCTATTTTACGCGAGTTTGTGATCCAACGAAAAAGCGTCATAAATTTGCCATTGACCGAACCAGCAGTCAAAAATTTGTTAGACGCAGGTGTGCTTGACTTTGCATACGGCCAACCGCTGAACGATGACTTAAGTCAGATAAAAGCGTTGATGATTGCATTAGAAGCCCGTCCGTTACTGACCTACAAAGCCCTTGGTTTGAGTAACGGTAAAATGAGCGAAGAACAAGTCGAAATTATTATGAATGCACGACCAAAGTACGTCAGTAAAAACTCGATGCGCTAATCCCATACCTAATTAATAAAAAAGCACCTTTCAAAGGTGCTTTTTTATTTAACCAGATCGACGAGTTAAATGTTATTCAGTCCGCGATTTCAAATAACCAGCATAATCTGGAATTTCAATACTGAATTCTTTTTTCATATTCGGCGAATCCATCAAGAAGTCAGCCGTTGCCTGATTGGTTGCCATCGGAATATTCCATACTGCAGCCAAACGTAATAATGCTTTAACATCCGGATCATGAGGTACAGCATTGAGTGGATCCCAGAAGAAAATTAATACATCTATTTTTCCTTCTGCAATCAAAGCCCCTAATTGCTGATCGCCACCCATTGGCCCAGACAGCAAACAAGTGATCGGCAACCCCGCTTCTTTACTTAAACGAGTACCTGTTGTCCCTGTCGCATACAGATGATGTAACTTCAACTCTTCAGCACGCACCTTTACCCAATCAACCAGCGCCTGCTTCATATTGTCGTGTGCCACTAAAGCAACACGTTTGTGCCCAGCCATTTCACGTTGAGTCATTAACGCCATACCAATCCCTCGGATAAATAATCTAGTCGTGCTTAATTTTGCGCTGCACAGTATATATTTTTGATAAAAATAAAGGGCGACCTAAGTCGCCCTTTATTACATTGCGTATGCGCAAATTAATCGATTATTCGATTACTTTAGCAACAACACCCGCGCCTACGGTACGACCGCCTTCACGGATTGCAAAACGCAGACCATCATCCATCGCGATTGGGTGGATCAGGGTTACTACCATTTTGATGTTGTCGCCTGGCATTACCATTTCTACGCCTTCTGGCAGTTCGATGGTACCGGTCACGTCAGTGGTACGGAAGTAGAACTGTGGACGGTAGCCTTTGAAGAATGGAGTGTGACGACCACCTTCTTCTTTTGACAGTACGTATACTTCTGATTCGAATTTGGTGTGCGGAGTGATGGTACCTGGTTTAGCCAGTACTTGACCACGTTCTACGTCATCACGTTTAGTACCACGCAGCAACACACCTACGTTCTCGCCTGCACGACCTTCATCCAGCAGTTTACGGAACATTTCAACGCCAGTACAAGTGGTCTTGGTGGTTTCTTTCAAACCAACGATTGACACTTCTTCACCAACTTTGATGATACCGCGCTCAACACGACCAGTTACTACTGTACCACGGCCTGCGATTGAGAATACGTCTTCGATTGGCAGCAGGAATGGCTTGTCGATCGCACGTTCTGGTTGTGGAATGTATGAATCCAGGGCCGCAGCCAGTTCCAGGATCTTCTCTTCCCACTGAGCTTCGCCTTCCAGCGCTTTCAGTGCTGAACCACGGATAACTGGAGTGTCATCGCCTGGGAAGTTGTATTCTGACAGCAGTTCACGAACTTCCATCTCAACCAGGTCCAACAACTCTTCGTCGTCTACCATGTCACATTTGTTCAGGAACACGATGATGTATGGAACGCCTACTTGGCGACCCAGCAGGATGTGTTCACGAGTCTGTGGCATTGGGCCGTCAGTCGCTGCTACTACCAGGATCGCGCCGTCCATCTGTGCAGCACCAGTGATCATGTTTTTAACATAGTCAGCGTGGCCTGGGCAGTCTACGTGTGCGTAGTGACGTGATTCAGTATCGTATTCAACGTGTGAAGTGTTGATGGTGATACCACGTGCTTTTTCTTCTGGTGCGTTGTCGATCTGATCGAATGCACGCGCTTGACCACCGAATTTTTTAGCCAGCACGTTGGTGATGGCAGCAGTCAGAGTAGTTTTACCGTGGTCAACGTGGCCGAT
>JAYSBB010000086.1:0-9233 GCA_041915645.1 Tolumonas sp. | reverse complement strand
AGTTTCTTCGACAAGGGTAAGGTGTTCAATCAACGTCATAGCGCGTGCCTCCTGCATGGAGACGCGATTAGATCACAGACGATCTGCCTGTTCAAATTTCATTAACAAAGTGCGATCCCGCCCTGACAGTGATACCGTGACCACATTAAATAGTAGCGCTGTTATCTATGGTCGGGTGACTACAAACAAATTAGTGTTAAATCAAGGCACAATAAATGATGCAGTAGTGGCTAAATCGGCAATTGATCACTATGAGATTCGCTATCCATCAAGCCATATCACCTGTGAACCTGCAGAAATAACTATTAATGCCTGCACCAACAGTGACACCAGTTCATGCACAAAAGATACAACGGCCAGTTCCACCGTTACTCTCTCTGCTCCCACATCCGGCTGGAGCAGTAACCCAGTAACGTTAACAAATGGCTCAGGAAAGGTGTTTCTGAACCATTATGCGGTTGGCAATGTGACGCTGGGACTAAACGCTACATCATATACCTGTTTTAAAAACGAGGTGGTAGACAGTTCCTGCCAGTTACCGTTTGTTGCGGCGGCATTTTCGTTTGATTTTCCGACCTTCTATGCAGGTGGTAATAGTAGTGACATTCGTGATGTTACATTAAGGGCATTGCTGGCATCAGCAACGAATCCTTCCAGCTGCACTACATTATTCGCAGGGAAAACGGTGAATGTTAATTTCTCCAGACAAAACATATTGCCAACGACGGTCAGCTCAAAAAGTCCGATATTAAACGGTACGGCTATCAGTACGAATACTCCCGTACCGCTGACTTTTGACAGCGCCGGAGTAGCTCATATCATTTTGGCCTATCAAGATGCCGGCGTGCTGGCGATCACAGCTCAAACGACAATAACTGATTCAGCGGCGGGGACATTATCCGTTTCCGGCACCGACAATGTAGCGGTATTGCCAGCCAAGATTTTACTTAGTGCTGCTGATCAGACTGTCTGCACCGGAAATTATGCCGATTGTGCAGTCTATAAAACAGTTGGACAGCCGTTTACTTTGTCAGCCAAGGCCGGTTATCTGAGTGGCTCTTCCTGGAACACCACTGCTAATTTTTCTACCTCGCATCTGGCCGTCAACGCATTACCATTAGTGCAGCATAAATTGGTGGCACCATCAGCTGGAATATTGCCTGCACTGGCTGCAACCAGTCTGAGCTTTGCCGCGGGAACGGCTTCTGCGTCACTCAGTGAGAGTGATGTCGGCGTTTATCAATACAGTGTCATGGCATCTGACGGTGAGAAAGCGTTTGTGCCTTATCCATCTTATCAAGATGAAGTCACAAAACTTACTGTGCCGATAACTTGGAGTGATCCTGTTGGGCGTTTTGTGCCGGCTCAGTTAAAAGCAACGCTTGTCGCCAATGGTTCACTGACCACAGATGGCTGCGTAGCCGCGAGCCAAGTCTCTGCCACATTAGGCTATACCGGTCAGCCACTTCGCTTTTCGACAGCACCGATGTTGAGTGTTACTGCATTGGGCAATGATGGCTCGACAATCATGAAAAACTATCAGGGTGAATTTGCCAAGATCACCAACATGAAAGTGCCTGGCAGTGCGGGTTTTGTAGCCGCTATGACCCCGAAAAATAGTGCGAACTCGCTAAGCAGTACTGCCAGTTGGTCTGACGGCTCCTGGAATACACCCGACAATGTATTTACACAGGTGTATACCTTTTCGGCAAATGATCAGTTCACCTTCGGTAAAACCAGTACTCCAGTAATACCGTTTGAAACGAGTCTGGTGGTCTCTACATTGACCGATAGTGATGATGTCAAAGCGACATCCTTCTTACCATTGACCTTTAATCCTATGGCGCCAGATTCCAGTGCATTTAAAGTTTATAGTGGTCGCCTGACGCTAGAAAGCGTTAATGGGGCAGAAAATAATGGCTTGGCATTACCTTTTTATATGCAGTATTGGAATGGTTCTGCATACGCCATTAATAGCGCGGATAATTGTACTAGTTTGACTAGCAATGCTTTGCAAATGAATAATCTGACCAGCTGGACTGGTATCCCGTTGCGAGTCGCCAGTGCCACAAGCGGCGTTGCGACTACCACGGCCTCGCTTTCCCCGGCTAAGGTATCATCAGGTGCTGGCGTTATCAGTTTCACAGCGCCGAATACTTCCGGTTGGGTAGATATTGCGGCTAGCTCATCATTACCGGATTGGATGAAAGATTTTACCCTTCCGTCAGGGCTCACGCCTGCTCGTGCCAGCTTTGGTTATTATCACGGTAATGACCGTTTAATTTATCGACGCGAGGTGTTTGGCGGTCAATAACGACTTTAATGAGTAAAGCTTGTTATGATCTGTCGATCTGATGAGTCAGGAGCTTGCTGATTGGGGCGGGGATTGGTAAAGTGGGGCGTTTTTCGCATCCCGTAATTACCCAGGATTCCCCGCATCATGTTCAAGAAGCTCCGTGGCCTGTTCTCCAACGATCTGTCGATCGATTTGGGTACTGCTAATACGCTGATTTATGTAAAAGGCAAAGGTATCGTGCTGAACGAGCCTTCGGTAGTCGCCATTCGTCAGGAACGTGGTGGTACTGCTAAATCTGTTGCTGCTGTTGGTCATGCTGCCAAGATGATGTTGGGGCGTACTCCGGGCAATATCGCGGCGATCCGTCCGATGAAAGATGGCGTTATTGCCGATTTTTCTGTGACCGAAAAAATGCTGCAGCACTTCATCAAACAAGTGCATGAAAACAACCTCATGCGTCCAAGCCCTCGTGTACTGGTTTGTATCCCATGTGGTGCAACACAGGTCGAGCGTCGTGCGATTAAAGAATCGGCACAAGGTGCCGGTGCGCGCGAAGTTTATCTGATCGAAGAACCGATGGCCGCAGCAATTGGTGCGGGTTTACCCGTGTCGGAAGCAACGGGTTCCATGGTCGTTGATATCGGTGGTGGTACTACCGAAGTGGCCATTATCTCGTTGAACGGTGTGGTGTATTCCTCATCAGTTCGTATCGGTGGTGACCGTTTTGATGAAGCCATCATCAGTTATGTGCGTCGTAACTACGGCAGTCTGATTGGTGAATCAACGGCAGAACGTATTAAGCATGAAATAGGCTCTGCTTATCGTAGTGAAGAAGTGCGCGAAATCGAAGTTCGTGGCCGTAATCTGGCAGAAGGCGTACCGCGTAGCTTCACTCTGAACTCAAATGAAATTCTGGATGCATTGCAAGAGCCATTAAGCGGCATCGTCAGTGCAGTGATGGTCGCGCTGGAACAATCTCCTCCTGAGTTGGCTTCTGATATCTCTGAAAAGGGTATGGTGCTGACTGGCGGTGGTGCACTGCTGCGTAATCTGGATCGTTTATTGATGGAACATACCGGTATTCCTGTTGTTGTTGCGGAAGATCCGTTGACCTGTGTTGCTCGTGGTGGTGGTCGTGCTCTTGAGCTGATCGACATGCACGGTGGCGACCTGTTTCATTACGAATAACTGATCTTATCGGGCTACCGCTACGGTAGCCCCGAGCCGATAGCATCATGCGTACTATTTTCGGCAGGGGGCCATCCCTGCAACTCCGGTTATTTATTACTGTGCTGCTGTCTTTGGCGGGCATCGTTGCGGATGCCCGTTTTCATCTGTTTGACAGTGTCCGTCTGTATATCAATACCTTTGCCAGCCCGATGTTGCATTTGGCCAGTGTACCGCGCGATGTTGTCGAAGGCGCCAGTCTGCAACTGCGCTCCCGCAGTGAACTCATTACCGAAAATCAGCAACTGCAACAGCAGTTATTTCTGCTGCGCAGCGACCTGTTACGTATGGCTGGGCTGAGTCAAGAAAATCGCCGGCTACGTGAGTTACTCGGTTCACCCGTGACGCAGGATTCCCGCAAGTTAGTGGCTCGGATCCTGTCGGTCGATTCTGATCCGTTTGTTTATCAGGTGGTGATTGATAAAGGTATCGAACACCATGTTTATGAAGGGCAACCCGTCGTAAATGATCAAGGTGTGATTGGTCAGGTGGTCAGTGTTGGTAAGACCTCCAGCCGCGTATTGTTGATCACTGATGTCAGTCACGCATTACCTGTGCGGGTCTTACGTAACGATTTACGCGCAATTGCTTCCGGTACCGGTAATATCAATGAATTAACGCTGAAAAACTTGCCGAAAAATGTCGATATTCAGGATGGCGATATTCTGGTGACTTCCGGCATGGGCGGACATTTCCCGGAAGGTTATCCGGTGGCTAAAGTGGTGCGGGTCGCCAATGAAGAACAAAGCCCATTTGCGGAAATCAAAGCAGAACCGCTGGCGACATTAGATCGTTTACGGTATGTCCTGTTGTTGTGGGAAGATGCAAAGGCTATGGGGCCATTGGCTGTTATGAGTCCATCATCGGTAACTTCTACTGCGTCTGCGGCGGCATCAACCGATGCTGAGAAAAATAAAAACGCGGTTCCCGAACGCCAGCCAACCACTGCTCCAGTTACGAAGCCAGTGGAAAAAATTGAGAAAAAAACGGGTACTACAACGCATAAATCCGGTGTTAATAAAACGAATCACCAAAACAGCAATAAAATTAAATCGTCGACCACCATTGCAGCAACGAATGTGAAACATCAGGAGCGCAGCCAGTGAGTAATTCATTGACCGGGCACGGTAAAGGTTCCATTTATTTAACGCTGATGGTGGCTATTGTGCTGACGATGGTGCCGTTACCTGCTGCTATCGATATGTTCCGCCCGGATTGGGTGGCGTTGGTGGTGTTGTATTGGGTCATTGCCCTGCCACATCAAATGAACGTGGTCAGTGCCTGGATTGTTGGCCTGCTCATGGACATCATGCTGGGCTCCACATTAGGCATTCATGCGCTGGGTATGGCGGTGATCTCGTATGCAGCGACGTCGCAATACCAGAAGATCCGTAACTATTCGGTGTGGCAACAAGCGTTAGTGATGGGATCATTGGTCTTTATCGGGCAATTGCTGATTTTCTGGGTTGAGCATTTGTTTGCCTCTCCACGCCTGAATACCCGCTTTGTCTGGGCCTCTCTGAGTTCCACCTTGCTCTGGCCATCTGTGTATCTCTTTTTGCGGTATATCCGCCGTCGTTTCAACATCAGGTAATCCATATGTCAGCCAGCATTGCGCTTTATCTGGCGTCTGCATCTCCCCGTCGTCGAGAGCTATTAGCTCTGTTGGACTATCCGTTTGCGGTGTTGTCTGTGGATGTGGAAGAGCAACGCCAGCCGCAAGAACTACCGGAAGTGTATGTGCAACGACTGGCCCGGGAAAAATCACAAGCGGGTTGGCTTGCGTGCCAAGGCGAGAAACCGGTGTTAGGTGCCGATACAATCGTGGTTTTTCAGCAAGAAGTGCTGGAAAAACCAAGAGATTTCGCCGATGCTCAACGTATCTTGCAGTTATTGTCCGGTAATACGCATACTGTTATGACGGCAGTAGCCCTTTCTTCGCAACATGGCTGTGAAGTGATACTGGTTAATTCACAAGTGACATTTCGTGAACTGAGTCAGGACGACATCGACCGTTATTGGCAAAGCGGAGAACCAGCGGATAAAGCCGGTGCTTATGGTATTCAGGGCATTGGTGGAAAATTTGTCTGCCACCTCAGCGGCAGTTATTCTGCTGTGGTGGGGTTGCCGCTGCTGGAAACGGATCAGTTACTGCATAAATATTGTCGCCATTCATGACTTCAGATTACTAAGGCTGAACTATGTCCACCGAATTGCTGGTCAACGTAACACCGTCAGAAACCCGGGTAGCCCTGGTCGATCACGGTATGTTGCAGGAAGTGCACATCGAGCGTCAGGCTAAACGCGGTATCGTTGGTAATATTTACAAAGGCAAGGTCAGCCGGGTTTTACCGGGTATGCAGGCTGCATTTGTCGATATTGGTATGGATAAAGCGGCTTTTCTGCATGCTTCCGATATCGTGCCGCATACTGAATGCGTTGATGTTAAAGAAAAAGAACACTTTCAGGCCGGCAATATTGCGGAACTAGTCCGTCAAGGTCAGGACATCATGGTGCAGGTGGTAAAAGACCCTATGGGCACCAAAGGCGCCCGCCTGACTACTGATATTACCTTGCCATCACGTTATCTGGTGTTTATGCCGGGTAGTGCGCATGTCGGTGTTTCACAACGTATCGACAGCGAAGAAGAGCGTGAGCGTTTAAAACAGATCGTCACCAAAAATGTGGATGAACTGGGCGGCTTTATTGTGCGTACTGCCGCCGAAGGCGTGGGCGAAAAAGAGCTGGAACAAGACACCATCTTCTTAAAACGACTCTGGCGTAAAGTGCTGGAGCGTCGTCAGAAATACCCGACTTGTCATGTGTTGTATGCGGAGTGGAGTTTAGCCTTCCGTATTTTGCGTGATTTTGTTGGTGACGAGCTGGATAAGATCCGCGTCGATTCACGGCAGACTTATGAACAGATCTGCCACTTTACCGATGAATTCGTGCCAGAGATGAGTGCGAAACTGGATTACTACTCCGGTGAGTCGCCGATCTTTGATTTATACGATGTTGAAAATGAAATTCAGCGCGCGCTGGAACGTAAAGTGGAGCTGAAGTCCGGTGGTTATCTGATCATCGATCAAACCGAAGCTATGACTACCATCGATATCAATACCGGTGCTTTTGTCGGCCATCGTAATCTGGAAGAGACTATCTTTAACACCAATGTCGAGGCGACAGCGGCGATTGCGCGTCAGCTTCGCCTACGCAACCTTGGTGGCATTATCATTATCGATTTCATCGATATGCAAAGCGAAGATCATCGTCGCCGGGTATTACAAAGTCTGGAACAGGCGTTGGCCAAAGATCGCGCGAAGACCGGCGTGAATGGTTTCTCACAGCTGGGTTTAGTCGAGATGACCCGCAAGCGCACCCGCGAAAGTCTGGAGCATGTGTTGTGTTCCCAATGCCCGGAATGTAATGGTCGTGGACGAGTCAAAACCGTGGAGTCGGTCTGTTACGAAATTCTGCGTGAGATCCTGCGTGTGAACCGTGCTTATGACGCCGATCAGTTTGTGGTGTATGCCTCGCCAGCGGTTGCCGAAGCATTACGCGGCGATGAATCGCACAGTCTGGCTGAGTTGGAAGTCTTTATTAGCAAACAAGTTAAGGTACAGGCCGAACCTTTATACAGCCAGGAACAATTTGACGTGGTGATGATGTAAGTGCGTTGGAGTGGTATTGCGCGTGGAAGCGCCATTTTACTGGCCGGTGTTTTTGCGGTATTGGCTGTGCTGGTTACGGCACTGCGTTTTGGGCTTCCTGATTTACAATCGCATCGTGACTGGTTATTGCATCAATTCCTGCCAGCAGGTGTAACGGCATCGGCAGAACATATCGGTTGGCGCTGGCAAAATTACGGTTTGCAATTAGAGCTGGATGATGTTGCCGTCGAGCAACGCGGCGCTACATCAGTGAACCTGCAGGCAAAAAAAGTACAACTACACTGCAATCCGTTTCTACAATTCTGGAAAACACACGGCTGCCTGGCGCAATTACAGGCAGATCAGCTGCAACTAACCATTCAACTGCCTAAATCAGAACAAACGATTAACTCGCCATTACCGGCCCTGAATGATTTTTTACCCTTATTGCTGGAACAACTACACCAAATCAGTATGACCAATAGTCAGGTCACACTGGTGCGCCAACAGCAATTATTGGCAGAAATTCATATCGAGCAGTTGTATACCGAAAATAGTGCCGGGCAACATCGGTTGTATGCACGCACCGCATTGGCACAACAAGCGCTGGTGGTGCCGTTGTTGCTGCAGGCCGAATTACAAGGTGCGGCTACGGTTGAAGATCTCGCCGGCCATATTTATCTGGCGACAGAATCGCAGGTCGCAAAACAGTTGGGGGCTTTATTACCGGCACCGTTAGCGGCAAATGTGCAATCCATTCATGGAACGTTAGCTTTTCAGTTGTGGTTGGAGCGCACGCCAGGGCAATGGCAAAGTGCGCTGTTGCAATTGGGGTTAAACCGGCTGGGTTGGCAACAAGCAGCAAAAACACACAGCTTAGAATTACAAGGTGGCGAACTGATCTGGCAGCGTCAGCCGGATGGTTGGCAACTCCGCAGTCAGGGTTTACAACTGCACAGCGAAAACCAGCCGTGGCGGAACTGGCAGTTACAATTGGATAAGCATGCGGCGCAATATGCTGGCCAGATGGATCCGCTCCAGCTGAGTGAATTAACCCCCTTGGCTGGCTTATTCTTGCCGACGGATTCTGTCGCTTCGGAAGCATTAAGAACACTGGCGCCACAAGGGCAATTGAATGAGCTGCGTTTTTCTCGTGATGCCAAGCATGACAATTGGTTGTTTACTGGCCAATTACAACAAATGCAGTGGCAACGTTGGAAAATGGTGCCGGGATTACATCAAATTGATGCGGCTTTTAGTCTGTCACCCAAAGGTATTGCGTTGTCACTCAAGCAATTGGAGCCGCAAAGCTGGGATCTGCAGCCGTATTTTGAAAAGCCCTGGCCCGTACATGCTTTTTCGGCGGATCTGAATTGGCAAATGCAAAATGGCAGTTGGGCGCTAACAGCTGATCAGGTGCAGCTAAATACGGATGTGGTGAGCACCACGACGCAATTTCGTTTAAGCCAAGATGCCGCGCAGCCGTTGTTTTTGGCGCTGGATAGCCGTGTCGATTTGCAAGATGCCAGTCAGGCGCATTTCTATTTCCCGCATGGTGCTATGGGTGAACCGGTTATTGATTACCTGACCAAAGCCTTACAGGGTGGACAAGCGAAGAATGCGAAGATCCTGTGGCATGGTTCCTTCCATGATTTTCCTTTTGCCGAACACAATGGCGTATTTCAGGCGTGGGTGCCGTTGCGCAATACTACGTTCCAGTTTGGTGATGGGTGGCAACCATTACACCAAATGGCGTTAGATTTGCTGTTTGAAAATGATCGACTGGATATGCAAAGCGACCATGCCCTGCTGGGTGAAGCGAGTACCCCACGTCTGCATGCCTGGTTCCCGAAACTGGCTCCTGGTGCGCATTTATATATTGATGCCGATATTGCCGGCACAGGCGAAGCAGTCAGTGATTATCTGTATCGTTCACCATTGCAGGAATCAGTCGGCGCCGCTTTGCGTGCTGTACAGATCCAAAAGCCGCTGACTGGTGCTTTGCAGTTAGATATTCCATTAGATGGCGGGGTCGTTAAAGTTAATGGCGACGTCAAACT
>JAYSBB010000085.1:0-9469 GCA_041915645.1 Tolumonas sp. | reverse complement strand
AATTGCCGCCTTCAAAGAGACCTTAGGTGAATTTGATGCCGAACGCGTGCGGTTCATGGTCTGCCAGCAACATGACGATGAAGTGGGCACCGGTGTCGAACTGCTGCAAGAATTACTGGCAGTGATGCAGCAAGACACCCGCACTCCGGGTTTGATCAGCGAACTGAAATTCGGGCTGGAATGTGGCGGCTCGGATGGTTTCTCGGGCATTACCGCCAACCCGCTGCTGGGTCAGTTTTCGGATTACGTGATCCAACATGGCGGCACCAGTGTGCTGACCGAAGTGCCGGAGATGTTTGGTGCCGAACGCATTTTGATGTCGCGTTGCCACGATGAAACCACCTTTGGCAAAACCGTGTCGATGGTGAATGATTTCAAACAATACTTCATCGATCACAACCAGCCGATCTATGAAAACCCGTCCCCTGGCAACAAAGCCGGCGGTATTTCCACGCTGGAAGAGAAGTCGCTGGGCTGCACGCAAAAAGCCGGACAAAGTCAGGTCATGGATGTGCTGAAATATGGTGATCGGTTAACACGCCCTGGTTTTAACTTACTCAGTGCACCGGGCAATGATGCCGTTGCCACCAGCGCACTGGCCGCCGCTGGTTGTCACATGGTATTGTTCAGCACAGGGCGTGGTACGCCCTACGGCGGATTCGTTCCTACTGTGAAACTAGCCACCAACAGCGATCTAGCCAAACGCAAACCGCATTGGATTGACTTTAACGCGGGTCGATTGCTGGAAGACCAAACCATGGCGCAACTGCTGAATCAGTTTATTGATTTGATAGTCGATGTCGTCAATGGCAAAGCCACCTGTAATGAAAAGAACGATTTCCGAGAACTGGCGATCTTCAAAAGTGGCGTAACCTTGTGATCTCACATTTACATGCTTTAGCGGCTTTGTTTGCTGCCAACCCACTGGCACAGTCAGTGGGTTTACTGGCGTTTGTTATTGGTATTTCGGCCTTTGTACAACGTAATGATCAACGTCTGCGCACCTTCCTGACCTTATATTGTGTCGTTATTGGCGCCCATTTCTTCCTACTCGGCGCCCATACCGCGGCCTATGCCGCATGGCTCAGTGGTTTCCGCAGTTTTATTTCAACTCACACCCGCCATGTCGCAGTGATGTGTTTTTTCCTGCTGATCGTGTGGGTGCTGGGTGTGCCGAATATTACACAACCGATTCAATGGTTAACGTTGATCGGCACCACGCTTGGTACGTGGGCGCTTTATCGTGAGCAAGGCATTCGTATGCGCCTGATCATGCTAATGGGCACCGTGTGTTGGGTGACGCATAATTTTGTGATTGGCTCGATCGGTGGTGCGCTGATTGAAGGCAGTTTTTTGTTTGTGAACAGCCACACCGTCTTCCGTTTATGGCGACTACGCCCTGCTCACATAACCAACTAATGAAACTTAAATAGTCTGGCCATTTTGCGGCTCCCGCTTAAAATCATTGCGATATACACGGGAGTCGAATAATGAAAACACCAAAAATTCTAGTCAGTGCCTGTTTATTGGGTTGCCCGGTTCGTTATGACGGTCAAAGCAAACCAGTTCATCACACTTTACTACAACGCTGGCAAGCTAATGGCTGGCTGGTGCCATTTTGCCCGGAACAAGCTGGCGGTTTACCTACGCCGCGTCCGGCGGCTGAGATCCAGAGCGATGGGCGCGTAATGACTGGTTGTGAACGTGATGTGACCACGGCTTTTGTGCGCGGCGCCGAACAAGCACTCACGCTATGTCAGCAGCAACAAATCCAATACGCCATCTTAAAAGAGAGCAGCCCATCCTGCGGCAGCAGCAATATCTATAACGGCCAGTTCAGCGGCCAGAAAATTCCTGGTGAAGGCATCACCACCCGACTGTTACGCCAACACCATATTCAGGTGTTTTCGGAACAAAATCTGGATGAGCTGTTTGCGCTACTCAGTTAACACCATTCCGTTAGCGTTTTTCTGCCAATAGCTGATCTTTGTGCTGCCAGACGCCGGTCAGCCATTGCTGGAAACCACGTTTAAATGGTTTGTCTTTGATGTAATCGCCACGCTGCACTTCTGTCACCGGGATCTCTTCGATCCAGACTTGCACGCGCGTCAAACGGCCACTGAGCATGTCGTGAAACGGGCGACCGGTGTTTTCCGGGTAAGCCAACGTCACGTTAACAATTTTCTCAAATTGCTCGCCCAGCACATTCATCGCCATCGCCAACCCTGCCGGTTTTGGGGTCAGCAAATGCGCATATGGCGATTTGGTTTCAATTTTCTTTTCCGGTGTAAAGCGGCTGCCTTCCACAAAATTAATCACGGTCGTTGGAATGGTGCGGAATTTGGCGCACGCCTCGCGTGCGGTGGTCACATCTTTGCCACGCAATTCCGGGTTTTTCAGCAACTGCTGACGGCTGTAACGACGCATAAACGGCATATCTAAGCCCCAGCATGCCAACCCGACAAACGGCACATACAACAGATCATGTTTTAAGAAAAACTTCGGGGTTGGCAGACGATTACGGAAAATATCGCCCAACAACACAATATCAGCCCAGCTTTGGTGATTACAGATCACCATATGCCAGCCTTTCTTATTCAGATTGGTGGTGTCATGTATTTCCCATTCCACTTTATTCACCAGTCGCAACATCAGTGCATTACCACACAACCAGCCGTACATGATGAAGTTACAACCGCGCGTCAGGTAATGATTAACCACTGCGATCGGGATCAACAGCTTTAATATCGCCTGGATGCCAATGAGAACAGACACCAGTGCAGTATTCAGGATCACCAGCGCAATACTGAATGGTAATAAGATAAAACCGGGCAGAAATGACAACATAATTAATTCTGAGTAATGAGGGTTTAACACTACTGACCGCTCATAGTCAGCACGAGGCGCGCATTATCGCCGCAAGATCGATGCAGGTGAAGCAGAAAACGGCAGTTTTAGCCGAGTTTATCCACCCACTGAATTTACTCGGCACTAAATCAAACGGTTAGTGACACAGACATATTCATTTGAAGCGACACTATGAATTCGGCGCAATTGTGGTAAGAATAATCAACTCAATCTGTATGGGATAATAATTATGGAAACCAGTGTTTTTAAAAGAACTAATTTTATCGGCGCACAACAAATCAGTCCGTCGTTATATAACCTGACCATCGGCCTGATATTATGCTGGGGCTTTTTTGTTAACTGGTTGATGATGATGACTATTCCGGTGGAAAGTCTGTACGCCATCGATCATCGACTGTTTTTTATCGGTTATTTTCTGTGTTGTATGGCCGGCAGTTTTATTCTGAATCGCTCTGAAAACCCGTTGATCAGCTTCTTTGGTTACAACCTGATTGTGGTGCCATTTGGTCTGGTGTTGAATGTCGTCGTCAGCCAGTTCGATAGTGCATTGGTATTGGAAGCCATGCGTGTGACCGGTGAAATTACCTTCGTCATGATGCTGTTAGGCAGTATGTACCCGGCGTTCTTTCAGGGCATTGGTCGAGCGCTGTTTTTCGCCTTGCTGATCACCTTGGTCGTGCAACTGGCGGAAGTCTTCATCTTCCACAAGTCACACCCGCTGACCGACTGGGCGGTGGCGCTGATTTTCAGTGGTTATATCGGTTACGACTGGGCGCGTGCCAATGCGATCCCGAAAACGCTGGATAACGCCATCGACAGCGCCGCTGCGTTGTATCTCGATATCATCAACCTGTTCCTGCGTATCTTACGCATTCTCAGCCGTCGCTAATCTTCCCTGCCTTTTACCACAGGCTTCTATACTTACTGAAGCCTGTGACTGCCTTTCTATTGAGCCTCATATTTGTCGGAGTATAGCGTGCAGCAGCGTATTCAAGCCGTTTTGAGTGAACTAAACCGGGTTATTTTAGGCAAGGAAGAGGAGATCCAGCTGGCGGTCTGTTGTCTGCTGGCGAAGGGCCATCTGCTGATTGAAGATCTGCCGGGTATGGGCAAAACCACGCTCGCACACGCACTGGCCACCGTGATGGGGCTCGATTATCAGCGGGTACAATTTACTTCCGACATGCTGCCTGCCGACTTGCTGGGTGTTTCAGTGTTTGAGCAGCAAAAAGAGTTCGTTTTTCACCCAGGCCCGGTGTTTACCCAAGTGCTGTTGGCCGATGAAATCAACCGCGGTAGCCCTCGCACGCAAAGTGCCCTGCTGGAAGCAATGGCCGAACGCCAAGTCAGCTTAGATGGCGAAACCCGCGCCTTACCCGAGCCTTTTTTCGTCATTGCGACACAAAATCCACAGGATCAAGCCGGCACTTATCCACTGCCCGAGTCGCAGTTAGACCGCTTTTTGATGCGGATCGAGCTCGGTTATCCGGATAAAATCACCGAAAAACGCATGTTGCTGCAAAACGACAGCACCAAGGTCACACCGCTACTGGATGCCCAACAATTACAGCTGATACAACGACAGGCGGAACAGGTGAAAGTGGCTGATGCCGCGCTGGATTATCTGCTCAGTCTGGTGCAAGAAAGCCGCACCGCCAGCATCACCCCGCACGCGCTCTCCCCGCGCGCCAGCAAGGCATTGTTAAGTGCCGCCCGTGTCTGGGCCTATATGGCCGGTCGCAATTATCTGCTGCCGGACGATATTCAGGCGATTTTTGCTCCCGTCGCCGAACATCGGTTACGCAGCGGTTATAGTGGCGCAATTGGCGGTCAAAGTAGTCTGAGTCGCGCCTTATTAGAACGCGTGGACCCAGTACGATGAAACCGTGGCAGTCGCTGCGTCGGGCTTGGCAACAACGCATGACTGCGTGGTTAGACCGGCGTATTCCCCCCGCCAGCCAATATCGCTTAAATCGCCATAACCTGTTTATCTTCCCCAGTCATACCGGCTGGGTTTATCTGTGTCTGACGGTGGCGATTTTCCTGCTCGGTTCCAATTATGAAAACAATCTGGTGTTGGCACTGGCCTATCTGCTGTTCAGCCTGTTTGTGATCTCCATGCATTACTGCCATTACAACCTCAGTGGTTTAACGGTGGAAGCGCTGACGGCGCCGACCGGTTATGCCGGGCAATCGTTACGTTTTCTGCTGCAGCTACAAACCGAACGCCCGCGTTATGATCTGCAACTCAGCGCTATCGATGGCTTAGGTGAACATCTGCCAACACTGGAAAATCGTGCGCAACTCGGCGTGACCTTTATTGCAACACGCCGTGGCTGGTTGCAACCGGGGCGATTACGCATAACCAGCCAATGGCCGCTCGGTTTGCTGGAATGCTGGACACAGGTCGATCTGCAACAAACCGGGCTGGCTTATCCACGCCCATTGTTATGTGAACTGCAGTTGCAGGCCGGAAATACGCCGCAGGCGGAAGCCAATGCGCCAGCTTCCGTCAGTCAAACCGCGGGCATGGATGAAATGCAAGGTGTGCGCCCGTATCGTAGCGGTGAATCATTAAGCCAGATCGCCTGGAAACAAGTCGCACAAGGGCGTGGCTTGGTCAGCAAAGAGTTCATGACCCCGATCCCGCAATTATGTTGGCTGGAACTACACAAAACGCCGGGGCTGGATCTGGAAGAACGCCTGTCGAAACTTTGTTACCAGCTACAAATTCTGGAGCAACAAGGTTCGCATTACGGCTTATTGCTGGGTAGTCAAAGCATTGCGCCCGGCGAAGGTGCGCTGCATCAAACTCACTGTCTGACCGCGTTGGCGCTGTATGAAAACCACTGAACATCTCTCGGTCACCCTCGGCCAACAGACACTGAACTGGCTGAGCTTAAGTTATCTGCTGATGGTGTTGCCGCTGTATGGCGAATTGCATCCTGCCATTTATGCCTGCGCCCTACTGACCATCGGCTGGCGTTATGCGATAGCGCGTGAGCAATTAAAGCCGCCATCGCTGTGGCTGAAAAACAGTCTGGCCTTGTTGGGTATGGGCTTTATCGCCTACCTCTGGCGCAGCAGTGGTTTTCTGCCCGCGATGTTTAATTTGCTGGTGCTGGGTTGTACGCTGAAATTTCTCGAATTTTCCAGCCGTCGTCATCTCAGTCTGCATGTGTTATCGCTCTATTTTCTAGTAGCGCTGGCGCTGATCTATCAGCAGGGGTTGGCATTTACCATTTATCTGCTGCTGGTGGCCGGTATTAACACCATTGCGTTGCTGTCGATTTATCAGACCAACAACTACCGCGCGCAATGGCGGCTGGGGTTACGTCTGCTGTTGCAAAGTCTGCCACTGATGGCGATGCTATTTTTACTGATCCCGCATTTAGGGCCGATGTGGCGCATACCCGATATTAAGAGTGCCACCACCGGTCTCAATGAAGAGGTGACGCCGGGCGATATCGCGCAACTTTCCCGCTCCAGCGCACTAGCATTTCGTGCCAGCTTTGACGGGCCGCTACCACCGGAAAATCAACGTTACTGGCGGGCACTGGTACATGAAGATTTTGATGGGAAAACCTGGCGCGTCGCCCCTTCGCTACGCCAGTGGTATCAACAACAGGAGAGCCCGTTTACGGCCACCACGCCGTTAAAACAGCGGCTCAATTGGCAAGGGCCCGCCAGCGCTTATCGGCTGATTATCGAGCCCAGCAATCAGCACTGGTTATACAGCCTTGACCTGTCACGGCCAGACAATGATGAAGCACTGCTCACGCCTGTGATGAGCCTGTATTCACCGAAATTATTGCAGCAGAAAAAACAGATCCCGCTCAGTTATTTTCCGCAAACCACACTGCAAACGCAGTTATCCGGTTACCAGCGACAACTTAACCTGCAATTACCGCAGGGAAACCCGCAAGTGCGCACCCTAGCCGCTGAATTACGTCTGAATAATTCTGATGATCGGCAATTGGCACAAGCGGCGATGCGCTATTTTGCCCGCCATGGTTTTAGCTACGCGTTAGAGCCACCACCACTGCAAGGCCGTGATCAGATCGATGATTTTATGTTTGGCTCTCGGCGTGGTTTTTGTGCCCATTTCGCCAGCAGTTTTACCTTCCTGATGCGTGCAGCCGGCATTCCAGCGCGGATGGTAACGGGCTATTTAGGCGGGGAATATCATGCCGATGGCAACTATCTCAGCCTGTATCAGTTTGATGCCCATGCCTGGTCGGAAGTCTGGCTCGACCATCGCTGGCAACGCTTTGACCCGACCTTGATGGTGGCACCCGATCGCCTCAGCCGCAGCATCGACGACATCCTGCCAGCGGCAGAAACCCGCCTGCGCGATCCGTTTAGTCTGACCAGTTATCGCAATTTGCTGTTGTTTGCCCAACTACATCAATATCTGGCTGCTATCGACTATCGCTGGACCTCATGGGTGCTGAATTACAACAACCAATCGCAGGAGCAACTGCTCCGCGAGCTGTTTGGTCATCACATCTGGGGGCGTCTGTTCGCGATGCTCGGCGGGTTACTTTTGGTGATCGGGGTAGCGCTGGGCATCCATTGGCTGGCACGGCAGCGGATAAAACAAGACCCATTGGTGATGGCCTATTTACAGGCGTGCCGACGCTTAGCGCAGCGTGGGTGCATTCGCCAACAGGATGAAACACCACAAGCATTCGTGCAGCGTTTGCAGGCAGCCAATCATCCGGCGGCGCCAATCATGCAGCAACTGACCGGACATTATGTGGCGGCACGCTATGCGCAAGCCAATAACAAACAGGCGATACGGCAAATCAAAATATTGATCCGCCAATTATGATTATTGTTGATGATAACAACGCTGCAATTCACTGAAAGCATAATAAAAACTACCAGCTTTTATGGGCTGGCAATCGGTCTTAAAACGCGTATCCCGCTCGTTATACAACATTTTTACCAAATAGTGCTGGTGAGCATTCCGATAGACATCCCACTGAATATTGGCTGCCATCGGCGCGATAGTTTCACCCCGCCACGGATTGTTGTCATAACGATAAGGCTGCTCAGTGGTAACCGCTTGATCGCTACCGGGCAGCTGTAACAAAGTCACAAACGGGATCACCACTTCGGCATGGCTGAAGCGCAGTTTTGCTGCCAAAGGCGCTGTATTTTCCTGCAGCTGTTTTATGCTGTTAAAGAAATCATCCACCAGCACTTGTGCCATCCGATAGGTAATATCCTGCCCCTGAAATGCGGGGCCTTTTTGATAAAAGTCTTCCGCATCATTGAGATAAGCAAACCATTTCGCCGCCTCTGCCGGCATAAACTGGCTGAACTGCCACTGACCTTCATATTGCATACCGGGAGCAATCGCATACAGATCATACAGCATTTGCGCGGCAGCCAACGGCGTCGGTAACTCGCCGCTTCCTAACTGATCGAGAAATTGCTTCGTGTAAATACGTTCTAATACTTGCCGGGCCACTTGCTGACTTTGTGCCTGCGCTTTGATTGCAGCCAGCGTTGCCTTGAGCTGGGCATCTTTTTTCAGATAGTTACGATAAGGTTTACTGCTGTCATTTTTATGAAAATAGAGCTGTATCGGATTAGCCTGTGCGGGCAGTAATAAAGGCGTTAATGCGGGTTGCGTTTGTTTGAGACCGAGCACAAAGTTTTCTGCGCTATCGACCGCCCGCCCCTTGCCAGAGCTTTGCACACTGATTTTCCGACCCTGAGCAATGGCTTGTTGAAATAACGACTGATCACGTAAAACGAGTCGGCCTGCCAGCTGTTGATGCTCTTCGCGTCCTAATTGCGTCAATTGACCATAACCTAACGCCTGATTGGCTTTGATCATCGCTGCCAGCTGCGGCCCCAGCGTTTTACCCAGCGCCGTTAACGCACCACTTTTTTGTGCCTGCTGCCAAAGTTGGTAACTCCGCACATCACTTTTACCCCCCGTCATCGTGCGTGCACCATGGCGCGCTAATAGCTCGGTAAACACCAACTGATAACCGGTAGGTATCGGCTGATAATCTGCTATCTGTTGCTGGGGTTGATAAGGGGTCTTGGAACTTAAATACGGCGGAAAAGCTGCTGAGGCAAAAACGGAGAAAGGTAACCAACTCAAACCAAGCAATACACTATACAACCGAGAAAAACGTTGCATTACCTACTCCCCGTCGATCGGTCAGATCATACTCATGATTTTTTCACGGAAGATGAAAAACACGGCACCCAGCATACAAAATGCGGCCCACAGGTAATCGAGTTTAACGGCTTCTTTCAGATAAAATACCGAAAACGGCACAAACACTGCCAGCGCGATCACTTCCTGCATAATTTTCAACTGCCCCACACTCAGTGCGGAGTGACCAATCCGGTTGGCCGGCACTTGCAGCAAATATTCAAACAGCGCAATACCCCAACTCACCATCGCCGCGATGATCCATGGCTTGCTGCTCATATCTTTCAGATGACCATACCAGGCGAAGGTCATAAATACGTTGCTGCACATCAGTAACAGCATACTAGTTAAAATGGGATTCACGTCACACTCCGGTAGTTACAACGGCGCATTTATAACGCTGACCAGAGAAAAAAGAAA
>JAYSBB010000084.1:0-9513 GCA_041915645.1 Tolumonas sp. | reverse complement strand
ACGCTTTGACCCATTTTTTTCTGTCTGAAGAGTGGTTAAAAAAGGATTCTAACAAAATTTGAGCAGCGCAGAAATGCCCTTGTGGCCTGTTTAGGTAAGAAATTTCCATACAAGAAGAGGGCTGATGCCCTCTTCTTGTCTAACTCTCTGTATAGCCGGTTATTTTGTCGCCGGAGGCTGTGGGCTTTTCAGATATTTAAAGAACTCATTATCTGTACTCAGCACCATATAATCTTTACCACTCTTGAAGCTGTTTTTATACGCGTCTAGGCTACGTAAAAAGGAAAACAGCTCTGGGTTTTGCTTATAAGTTTCAGCATAAATACGAGCAGCGGCAGCATCCCCCTCACCTTTCACTTGGCGAGATTTACGCTGAGCTTCTGCAATCATAACCGTGACACGACGGTCGATATTTGCCCGTAACATTTCCGCTTTTTCACGGCCTTGAGAACGATGTTCTCGAGCTACTGAGTTACGTTCTGCACGCATACGCTGATAAATCGAGTTAGATACTTCTAGAGGTAAATTGATTTGTTTTATTCGAACATCAACAACCTTAATACCCAGCTCAGAAGAGCGCGCCATCTGACGTAAAGCATCTTCCATCACTTCTGTACGTTCACCGGAAACGATGTCTTTAATGGTACGGCTACCAATTTCAGAGCGCAGACCATTATTGATTTTCCGTTTCAACAACGACTCAGCCTGAGCTCGGCTACCACCACCCGTAGCCAGATAAAACTTAGCAAAATCCTCAATACGCCATTTCACATAAGAATCAATAATTAAGTCTTTTTTCTCAGAGGTGACAAAACGATCGGCCTGACCATCTAAAGTCTGAATGCGGGCATCTAATTTGCGAACATCATCAATAAACGGCCATTTCCAATGTAGCCCTGGCTCATAAACCTTTGGAATATCATTGTCACCCTCACGGATCACTTTACCGAATTGAACAACAATGCCGCGTTGGCTTTCATCAATGACAAAGATAGATGAAGAAATCAACAGCCCTGCCGCAGCCAGCCCAATAAGAATATAATTTTTCATTAGTATCTCCCGCTCGTACGGCTGCTGTCGCGTATCGGTGCACTATCCACGCTATCAGCACCAGCATCACTCTCTGTTGGCCCTGTTGACGGTGGATTATTCACCGTTGTATCAGTTGTGGCAGGCAGAGGCGGCGGTACATTATCTTTTTTGTTGTTGCTTTGATTGGTACTCATTTTGTCTAAAGGAAGATAAATGACGTTATTGTTCCCTTTAGGAACATCAATCAACACTTTATTGGTGTTCTGATACAACTCTTCCATCGTATCCAGATACAAACGTTCACGTGTCAGTTGAGGAGCTGCAATATATTGCGGTAACAATTCATTAAAACGGGCAACCTCACCGCTGGCTTTTAATACCACCTGCTCTTTATAGCCTAATGACTCTTCTTCCAGTCGTTTGACCTGACCACGCGCTTTAGGCTCTGTTTCACGCGCATAAGCTTCCGCTTCACGGATAAAACGTTGTTCATCTTCTTGTGCCGAAATAGCATCGTCAAAAGCATCTTTAACTTCTTCCGGCGGACGAGCAGGCAAGAAGTTTACGTCGGCGATAGCAATCCCCATATGGTAAGGATTAATGATCTCTTCCAGCGTTTGCCAAGTGCCTTGACGTACCTTTTCACGACCACGCGTTAATAATTCGTCCATACTGGTATGGCCAACGACATAACGCAGCGCACTGTCAGTCGCCTCACGCAGACTATTGTCTGCATTCGTCACACTGAACAAATAAGCCCGCGGATCTACCACGCGGTATTGAACATCCATTTCAACCCGAACCACGTTCTCATCTTCAGTCAGCATAAAACCTGAAGAGGGCATTGATTTCACGGATTCCACATCAACCGGGATCACTTTATCAATAAACGTCCATTTCCAACGTAAACCAGGGTCGACAGTTTCATGGTATTTCCCAAAGCGTAACACTACACCTCGTTCCGCTTCTTCGATGGTATAAAAACCACTACCGATCCAGATGACAACCGCTAATAAAGCAAAAATGACGAGACCGGTACTGCTACCTGAACTGGCAGGGCTTTGACCACCAAAGGTCCCCGATAATTTACCCCAGACATTTTTCAGTAAATTTTCCAAATCAGGTGGGATCTGACTTTTTCCTGTATTTTTCCAGGGGTCTCGATCTTTGTCATTATTGTTTCCAGGCTCATTCCAGGCCATTCGAGTCTCCGTTGATTCTCATATTGTGTTTTAACTGCCAACGCACTGGCACATTAATCCTGAACGATGAAATTAAGAATGCTCTCACCTTCTTGCTTAACAAGACGTAGCCATTCCACTTCGGAAAGACGGATTTGAATTAAACAATCGCCATCTTCACTATAATTTTCCCGCTGGATCGCTTTCAATTCATATAACCGGCTGCGTAAACGTGCCGCAGATATTGGCAATTTAAGCTGAAACTCGGCAACCGTAACACTTAGTAGTTCATCCAAGACAGATAAGAGTAAATCGGTGCCTTCACCAGTCAGCGCAGATAACCATACCGCAACTGGCTTGCCCGTGTCATCTCGCTCAATCCGAGGCATTCCTTCGGGAAGACAATCAACTTTGTTATAAACCAGTAGTTGCGGCACTTCATCCGCTTCAATTTCATGAAGCACTTCATCTACCTGAGCGATGTTATCTTGTACTCGTTCATCAGCACAATCGATCACATGCAGTTGTAAATCAGCTTCGCGGGTTTCTTGCAGCGTGGCTTTAAATGCTGCCACTAAATCATGGGGTAAATGCCGGATAAAACCAACCGTATCGGCTAATACTACCGGTCCTAGCTTGGCTAACTCAATTCGGCGCAATGTGGGATCAAGGGTGGCGAATAACTGATCGGCAGCATACACCTTCGACTGTGTCATGCGGTTAAACAGGGTTGATTTACCCGCATTGGTATAACCAACCAATGACACAACAGGAATTGCATTACGCACACGCGCCCGACGCCCCTGTTCACGTTGTTTTTCAACTTTATCCAGGCGACCAAGAATATTGGCAATTTTCTCTCTGATCAGACGACGGTCGGTTTCCAGCTGTGTTTCACCTGGGCCACGCATACCGATCCCGCCTTTTTGGCGCTCAAGATGTGTCCAGCCACGAACTAAACGACTGGATATATGCCGTAACTGAGCCAATTCGACCTGAAGTTTACCTTCATGGGTACGCGCCCGTTGAGCAAAGATATCGAGGATGAGTGTAGTACGATCCAGTACGCGGCATTCTAGAATACGCTCGAGGTTTCGTTCCTGCGCAGGTGTTAAAGCATGATTGAAGATAACCAGATCCGCCTCTAAACGACGAACTTCTTGCGCTATTTCATCTGCTTTACCGGTACCGATAAAAAACTTGGCTTGTGGGGAGTCGCGACGGGTAGTAACAGTGCCTAAAATGGTTGCCCCTGCAGAGGTAGCCAACATTTCCAACTCACGCAAATCTTCTCTGGCAGCTTCATCCTTAAAATCGACGTGCACCAGAATAGCCTGTTCTCCGCCTTGATAGCGTTCAAACAAGTGATAACTCCTCAGTAACTAACAACGATCTCCCTGCCGGAATAGCAGGGAAAATGC
Source organism: Tolumonas sp. (assembly GCA_041915645.1). Lineage (GTDB taxonomy): Bacteria > Pseudomonadota > Gammaproteobacteria > Enterobacterales > Aeromonadaceae > Tolumonas. The sequence continues at coordinate 5,879 of JAYSBB010000084.1, read as the reverse complement.
AGGTTACTACTCTTCAGACTGAGAATCGCCTTCACCAGCAGTTGGCGCATGATGTGCTACCGGACGAGCAGGAACCACGGTAGAGATAGCGTGCTTATAAACCATCTGGCTGACAGTATTTTTCAAAAGAATGACAAACTGATCGAAAGATTCTACTTGTCCTTGCAGTTTAATACCGTTAACCAGATAAATAGACACAGGAACGCGTTCACGACGTAATGCGTTCAAAAATGGGTCTTGTAAGGATTGCCCCTTAGCCATGTTATTGTCCTTATAGTTTTGTTTTAATTGAGCAAGGCGTTAAATATTAAAGTAGCAGATATTATAGAGAACGTCATGCGCTTGTGATGCTCTGGCAGACAATATCTGCGTTATTGACTGCGCCAGTTTCAAGCCACGTCACGTTTTCCCATCCTCTTAACCAGGTCATCTGTCGCTTGGCTAACTGACAGGTGGCGACAATACCGCGGTAGACCATTTCATCGTAACTCATCTTCCCTTCCAGATATTCCCACATCTGTCGGTATCCGACACAACGAATAGAAGGTAAATCGGCATGCAGATCACCACGCTGATAAAGCGCCCGGACTTCTTGCTCAAAACCTTGTGACAACATTAATTTATAGCGTTCGGCGATACGTTGCCGCAACAATTCACGATCGGTCGGCGCAATAGCAAATTGTAGTGTACGGTAAGGCAGTTGCTCGCCTTTGGTCTGCGTTAATTCGGTTAATGTTTTGCCACTGATACGATACACCTCTAGCGCACGCGACAATCGCTGCGGATCATTCGGATGAATGCGGGCTGCCGAGACAGGATCAATCTGCTGCAACTGTGCATGTAAAGCATCCCAGCCGATTTGTTCTGCTTCGGTTTCAATTGCTTGGCGAATAATTGGATCGGCTGCGGGCAATGGTGACAACCCTTCCAGCAACGCTTTGTAATACAGCATAGTTCCGCCGACCAATAACGGAATACGCCCTTGTGCCACGATCGACTCTATTTCGCGTAATGCGTCACGACGAAAATCAGCGGCTGAATAGGCTTCTGTCGGCTCAATAAGATCTAATAGACGATGAGGCGCTTGTGCCTGCTCAGCGGCAGTGGGTTTAGCCGTACCAATATCCATGCCACGATAAACTAATGCCGAATCAACACTGATGATGTCACATGGCAAACGTTTTGCTAATTCAATCGCCAGTGCAGTTTTACCCGATGCGGTTGGCCCCATCAGAAATATCACTGTTGGGCGTTGTGGATCAGTCACGAGAAAAAACCTCTAGAATATTTGTAATATCAACGTGCTGCACAAGATGGGTATTCATCTGCCAGTCCGCGATATGGTTTTGCATCCACTGCCACAATGACTGTGCTGACGCTTTTGAATAATGCTGTGGAATAAGGCCCGGCAATGTAAGCCAGCTGGAAATAAACGAATGCCAGTCTGCTTGCGAAACCACTGTCGGATAACCATCTAATAATTGCAATAACGCAGGCACCATAGAAACCAGATCTGTTTGTCTCAGTATCGCTGGCACCGCCTGAATAATCAGTTGCTGACTTTTTGGTGAAGTCAGACGCAGGCCAAGTTTTTGCAACCAGGAAGCATATTCGTTCAGCCAATCAGCAGATTGCGTTGTCTGTAACCGTTGCGGGATCAGTAAAGGCTGCGAAGTTAAACCTTCATTCAATAAGCCACTAAACTGAATTAACCATTGCTGATGTTGAATCGCTCGCAGATCAGCCAGTATTAAGATGTCACCTTGTGCTGATAGTAAAAAACGTTCACGGAACAAGCGTAATACCGGCCAATCAGTTGCAGTACTAGTTTCATATTCGATATTTGAATGTGCAGAAACAGCAGGCAATTCAGCATGCAACAACGTACTGTACGCGCGCAACTGTGAACCAGATGGTGAACTATAACCGCCAGTCGGCGCGGTATATTGATGCTGGCTGGTTGCACTGGGCTTTAAGGGAGTTACCGGATAGTCAGGTGCCGCTTCTTCTATGCCGGAAAAAACATGCTCGGTAACTTCAGCACTATAAGCTGTCTGTAATGCCTGACCAATCACCTGCACAATAAAGTCATGCACCTGCCGGGCTTCATGAAAACGAACTTCATGCTTTGATGGATGTACATTCACATCAACCTGACGCGGATCTAACTGCAAATAGAGCACATAAGAAGGCTGAAATGATGCACCACTGTATTCGGTATAAGCTTGCCGAATGGCATGATTCAGCAGCTTATCGCGCATCATGCGGCCATTCACATAACAGTATTGTACTTCACCAATATTCGTTAGTGGCTGTGGCGCTAACCACCCATACAGGCGTAAGCCAAGATGTTCACTGTCAACACGCAAAGCGGCTTGCATAAACTCATTACCGCAAGCTTGTGCGACGCGTTGCTCTTGTAATAACTCGGTTTGTGCCGGGCGATATTGCCGCAGTAATTTACCGTTGTGCTTTAAGTTGATCGCGACATCAAAACGACTCAGCGCTAAGCGACGTAGCAATTCATCAATATGTCCGAACTCTGTTTTTTCGCTACGCAAGAAACGTCGGCGCGCAGGGGTATTGAAAAACAAATCGAGGACTTCAACGGTAGTACCGATAGGGTGTGCCGCCGGTTTAATGGTGACATCCATCTCTCGGCCTTCTGCATAAGCTTGCCAGGCTTCACTTTGTTCTGCTGTACGGGATGTCAGCGTTAAACGGGAAACCGAGCTAATCGAGGCTAATGCTTCCCCACGAAACCCAAGGCTGGCGATATGTTCAAGATCGTCGAGTGTTGCCACTTTTGAGGTCGCATGCCGAGCCAGTGCTAACGCCAACTCAGCACTAGGAATACCGCTGCCATTATCACGAATACGAATGAGCTGGATGCCACCTTTTTCCAACTCAACATCAATCCGGTTGGCGCCCGCATCCAAGCTGTTTTCCACTAGCTCTTTGATAACAGATGCAGGGCGCTCTACCACTTCACCAGCGGCGATTTGGTTCGCCAAAATAGGTGGCAATATTTGAATTGGCATATTAAATAGTCGGAATAATGATGACTTGCCCGATCAGCAAATTATCGGATTTAAGGTTATTCCGATTACGAAGGGCTTTTTTACTGACACGATATTGTTCGGCCAGCCCGGATAAACTTTCACCGGTTTTAACAACATGCTTATGAGAATCAGACTCGGCTGCACTTGCTGAGGTAGCATTTTTTTTGCTGGATGAATTCACCAGCGTGCCACCACCACTTGGCAAGTTACGACCATAATAATCGCGTACACCGCTAAAAATAGCATTGGCCAATTGTGATTGGTAATCCGCCGATGCCAACAAACGTTCTTCCTGCAAGTTAGAAATAAAACCCGTTTCAATCAGCAGAGATGGAATATCCGGTGCTTTCAACACAGCCAGACTGGCATGTTCAGGCCGTTTTTTATGTAATGTCGCAACATTACCGATCCGGCGCAGAACACGGCGACCGATGTCATAACCTTCACTGCGGGAATTATCCCAAGAAAGATCGAGAATGGTTTGCGCCAAATACGGATTAGGCTCCGTTTCGGCAATCACTTTACCTGCCCCGCCAAGTAACTCGGTATGTTTGCTTTGCTGATCCAGCAACTTATCCATCTCTTTATCAACACGTTTTGCCGATAAGATCCAAACCGATGCGCCTCTGACCGTATTACTTGGACCGCTATCTGCGTGAATAGAGATCAACAAGCGGGCATTTTTGCGACGGGCGATAGCAGACCGTTCATCTAATTCCACAAAATTATCACGCGAACGTGTCATGATCGCATGCATCCCAGGCTGGTTGTTGATGAGACTTTCCAATTTTCGGGCAATACCCAACGTCACCGTTTTTTCATAGGTGTGGCCAGGGCCAATGGCTCCCGGATCTTTACCACCATGCCCCGCATCAATTGCCACGATAAACGGACCACCGCTACTCGGTAACACCGCTTTACTAGTATCCGGTGAATTATCCGGCTCATCAGCAGCGGATGATGAATCTGGTGCGGCTAATTCCTCTTTTGAAATCAGATCGCTCAGTTGTATGACGCGCCCCGCTACCGCCTTATCTATTTTGGCTGTAGGCGGTTGCGCTTGTAATACCACCGTTTTGGATGCTGCGACGGGTATTCTGGTGGTTTCTGTTTTTACCGTTACAGCAGGCGATGTGACTTCATTACGAGATACCACTGCAACTGACGGCACATCTTTTGTCTTGGTTGGTGCAATATCGGGAGCCGACACAGACGAGCCAGCGTTATTACCTGACGCTCCGTTTTTGGCAATCAAAGTGCCCGGTTTAATATCAATAACCAGACGATGATGATGGTAGTTCGCTTGTGGTGCTAATGAGAAAATTTGTGGTTTTACGCCATTAGCCAGTGCAAATTCCACCTGTACCACATTTCCTGGCAGGCTGTTGCGGCGAATACTACGTAAGAAACCTTCACAACCAGCGGTACGGGGAACCGGAAATGGTGTTCCCGTAATATCCTGAAAATCGATGATCAGGCTATTTTTACCGGTATCAATGGTAAAACTGTAATTTGGCTGACTATCCAGATCAAACACCATCCGCACCATCGCTTTTGTTGGTGAGATACGTAATTGTTTGATCTGATTTGCCGCTGCAGGCCACGCCAATACAGCTAATAAAATAAGAAAAATTCTGATTTTCACGATGGATTCAGTCTGGCAATAATAATTTCACCAATGTCCGAACGGGCGGTAATTTCTGCTCGTCTGGCGCCATGTTCATAATGCAACGTAATTTCAAGATCTGGGGTGGGTAACCAGCCCATGCCTTTTTCCGGCCATTCAATCAAACATAAGCAGTCGGGTGCAAAATAATCGCGGATCCCCATAAACTCAAGCTCTTCCGGATCAGCTAAACGATACAAATCGAAATGATAAACCTGCCATTTTGGCAATTCATACGCTTCAACCAGCGTATAGGTTGGGCTTTTTACTTTGCCCTGATGACCCAACGCGAGCACGAAACCACGCGATAAGGTTGTTTTACCTGCACCAAGATCACCATGCAAAAAAATGGTGGCAGATTGATGACATGCCTGAGCAAGCTCTGCACCTAACGCGACAGTAGCATCACTGTCAGCGAGTGTTCGTATCAGCGTTTTTCCCATGTTGATACCTTTGAGGATTGACCAGTTTTTGTAACCAGAAGAATAAATCTGAAGCCAGCATACCGCGCTCACCCTGTTCGCTGGCAATTTCATTCGCCGCTTTGCCATGAAGCAGTGCGCCGCAACAAGCTGCATCGAATAACGTCAGCCCTTGCGCTAAAAGGGCCGCTATAATGCCAGAAAGTATATCGCCCATGCCACCGCTGGCCATGCCCGGATTACCTTCTGTGCAAATCGCCATCTGTTTGCCATCAAAGATCAGCGTGCCTGATCCTTTTAATAATACCACGCCACCATAGCGATGGTGTAATTCCTGAATAGCCGCAAAACGATCAGCTTGAATATCGGCAACCGTAGAATGTAATAAGCGGGCAGCTTCGCCTGGGTGCGGCGTTAACACCCAATTCGCTCTGAATTGCGGATATTGCGCCAGCCAGTTTAACCCGTCAGCATCCAGCACCATACGGCCTTGAAACGAGATGATCTTTTCCCACTGTTGCTGGCTCCATTCATCGACACCAAGCCCGGGGCCTGCCACTAACACATCAGGCCATTCCAGTGCGTCAGTAGTAAGACACTGGCATAACATCAGCTCAGGTCGCCCGGAAAAGACCAACAATTGATTATCAGGATGACAAAATACCCGTACTAAGCCCGCACCAGCCCGTAAGGCTGCTTCACCAGCTAAACGGATCGCGCCAGGCATGC
>JAYSBB010000083.1:0-9538 GCA_041915645.1 Tolumonas sp. | reverse complement strand
GCAAGCTGGGCGGCATTGAGCTGGGTTATGGCTCCGATCTGGATTTGGTATTCCTGCATGGCGGGGATCATGATGGTTACACCGTGGGTGATAAACCGGTCAATGTGCGGCAGTTTTACGTGCGCTTAGCACAGAAAATCATTCATTTATTCAGTGCCCGCACGCCTTCCGGCATGTTGTATGAAGTCGATATGCGCCTGCGGCCGTCCGGCGATTCCGGCATGTTGGTGTCATCGGTCGCCGCTTATGAACACTATTTACTGCACGAAGCGTGGGTCTGGGAACATCAGGCGTTGGTGCGTTCGCGCGCAGTATATGGTGATGCGAGCTTACTGGCTGACTTTGAACGGGTACGGGCTGCGGTGTTGAGTCAACCACGCGAGATCCACACACTGGCAAAATCGGTCGCCGATATGCGCGACAAGATGCGCAAGCACCTGTTACGTGGCACCGCCGAGCAGTTTGATTTAAAACAGGGCGCAGGTGGCATGAACGAAATTGAGTTTATTGCCCAGTTTCTGGTGCTGGCCTATGCGCAACAACAACCGGTTTTGTTAACGCGCTGGTCGGACAATGTGCGTATCTTTGAATCGTGTGTGGCGGCTGGACTGCTGACTGATGAGGAATCGATTACACTGAAAAAAGCCTATCTGGCGATCCGTGATCGCGCGCATCGCTGTACGCTGTCTGGCATCACCCGCATTATCGATGGTCAAGAGTTGCAGGCAGAAAGAGCTGCGGTGATTGCATTGTGGCATAAACTGATCGATGCACAATTACCGGAACTCGATCTGTCGATCCATTGATGCGTTGGCACAGGGGGAAGTTGGATTCCCCCTTTTTTAATTTTTCCGTGTAATCGATTACATATATTTTATGATGCTGATCACGTCATCGAACAAATCTGGCGGTTAGTTTTCCCCGCGCTCTTTATGATGGTTTTATTGTGTTACATCGCGTTCCTGTTTCACGGATGCGATGAGCAAAAATGACCATCAAAGAGGAGTGTTTATGCAACTTGCTCAGTATCTGTCGCGTCGTGATTGGGAAAATCCGGCCGTTACCTCTATTCATCGATTAGCGGCACATACACCGCAAAGCAGCTGGCGCGATCTGGAATCTGCGCGTCAGGACGCTGCCTCTTCTTCCAAAATCAGTCTGAATGGTGACTGGCAATTTAGCTATTTTTCTGCACCGGAATTGGTGCCAGCTGTGTGGGTAGAGGCAGATTTACCTGACAGTCAACCACTGCCGGTGCCATCCAACTGGCAGATGCATGGCTACGACATTCCGATTTATACCAATCTGAAATATCCATTCCCCTGTAACCCACCATTTGTACCGAAAGAGAACCCGACCGGCTGTTATTCCACCACTTTTGAAGTTGCCGACGATTGGCGCAGCCAAGGTCAGACCCGCATAATTTTTGATGGTGTGAACTCGGCGTTTTATCTGTGGTGTAACGGGCAGTGGGTGGGTTACTCGCAAGACAGTCGTTTGCCGGCAGAGTTTGATTTAACGCCGTATCTGCAAGCAGGCAGCAACCGGTTAGCAGTGTTAGTGCTGCGCTGGTCAGATGGCTGTTATCTGGAAGATCAGGATATGTGGCGTATGAGCGGTATTTTTCGCGATGTGACACTGCTGCATAAACCGGAAACCCGTTTAGTGAATGTGCAGGCGCGCCCCGAGTTGGATGCCTGTTATCGTGATGCACAACTGCATCTGACGGTCGATGTGGCCGGTGATATTCCCGCCCATCGTGTGGCGATCTGGTTGTATGACGGTGATGAGGCCATTTTATGCGAGCGCCGTGCGATTGGTACCACAGCGATTGATGAGCGCGGTGTTTATCATGATCGTCTGTTATTGAGTTTGCCCGTCAAAGAGCCGCGCCAGTGGTCGGCGGAAGTGCCAAACCTTTATCGTTTGGTGGTGGCGCTGGAAACCAACGACGGTGTGCTGGTGGAAGCCGAAGCCTATGACATCGGTTTTCGCAGCGTGGAAATCAAAAACGGCCTGCTGCTGGTGAATGGTAAGGCGGTGTTGATCCGCGGTACCAATCGCCATGAGTTCCACCAAGATCGCGGGCAGGCGGTACGCCCGGAAGACATGCTGCAAGATGTGCTGCTGATGAAACGGTATAACTTCAATGCCGTGCGTGCGTCGCATTATCCGAACCACCCGTACTGGTATCAGTTGTGCGATCGTTTTGGTCTGTATGTCATTGATGAAGCGAATATTGAAACCCACGGCATGATCCCGATGCGTCGCTTGTCAGATGACCCATTCTGGGCTGGTGCGTTCCACGAACGCGTTACCCGTATGGTGGAACGTGATTACAACCATGCCTCGATCATCATCTGGTCGCTGGGTAATGAGTCAGGTCATGGTGCCGTGCATGACAGTATGTACAGCTGGATCAAAGCGCGCGATCCAAGCCGCCCGGTGCAATACGAAGGTGGTGGCGCGAATAGTTCGGTGACCGATATTGTCTGTCCGATGTATGCGCGAGTTGATGAAGATCAACCGTTTCCGGCGGTACCGAAATGGTCGATCAAGAAATGGGTCGGCATGCCGGGCGAAGATCGTCCGTTGATCTTATGTGAATATGCGCATGCGATGAATAACAGCCTCGGTGGTTTTGCCCGTTACTGGCAGGCATTCCGACAGTATCCGCGTTTACAGGGCGGCTTTATCTGGGACTTTGTCGATCAAGGTATTCGTCGCGTCAGCCCGGAAGGACAATCGTACTGGGCCTATGGCGGTGATTTTGGTGATACGCCGAATGATCGTCAGTTTTGCTTAAATGGTGTCTTTTTCCCTGATCGCACGCCACATCCGTCGTTATATGAAGTGCAGAAAGCCCAGCAGTTCTTCCAATTTAAGTTGTTATCAACCACGCCGCTGACCATTGAAGTGAGCAGTGAATATCTGTTCCGTCATTCTAACAATGAGCAACTGCGCTGGCAGATCATGCAGCAAGGTGAGCTGAAAGCGTTTGGCGAACAAGATCTGTCGGTCGGGCCGGAAGGGCGCATTACGCTGACTTTAAGTGAACAATTGCCACAACTGCAGGCCGGTGCCGAAGTATGGTTGGATGTATCGGTGCATGTGCTGAACGATACGCCATGGGCGGAAGCTGGTTTTGCTGTAGCGAAAGAACAGTGGCCGCTTCCGGTGGCGTTCGCTATGCCGAAAGTGGAATTGAATGGTGCTGGCATCAAACCATCTTTACTGGATAACGGCAGTTGCTGGCAAGTGGTATGGGGTGAGCAGATCTGGAGTCTGGAGAAAAAATCGGGTTTGCTCATTGAGTGGCTGACGGGCGAACGTTCGCTGTTGTTATCACCGCTGAAAGAGCAATTTGTTCGTGCGCCGATTGATAATGATATCGGTGCCAGTGAAGCCGATCAGGATGATCCGAACGCCTATATCGCCCGTTGGCAAGCCGCTGGCTTAAATGAGCTGCAAAGTTGTTGTTTCTCTGTTCATGCTTACCAAGGGCTGGAAGGCGTGATTATTCAGGTGGAACGAGGCCATTTCCATCAGGATAAATTGCTGTTGTGCTCGCACTGGTCATATCGCTTTACCGCGCAAGGTGAACTGAAGATCGATTTAACCACTGATGTGGCGGAAGGTTTACCGTCACTGGCGCGGATCGGCATGGTGTTGCATCTCGACGAGCAGAGCGAACAAGTGCAGTGGTTTGGTCGCGGGCCACATGAAAACTACCCTGATCGACAGGCTTCGGCGCACATTGGTGACTGGCAATTACCTTTAGCTGAGTTGCATACACCGTATATTTTTCCATGCGAAAATGGTCTGCGTTGTGATACTCGTGATCTACAACTGGGCGGCTTACAGGTCAGCGGATTATTCCATTTCCGTGTTAGCGTCTATAGCACGGATAATTTAGCAAATACGCGCTACCAATATCAGCTACAAGCGGAAAAAGGGCTATTCCTGCATCTGGATGGTTTCCATATGGGGGTTGGTGGTGATGATTCGTGGAGCCCGAGTGTGCATACCGATTATCAGCTGGGGGCGGGAACGTATCGCTATCAAGTCACGCTGAAGTATTCACCTTTATGAACAAAATTAAGGCCGCGAAAGCGGCCTTAATGTGATATCCAAATCGCTTATTTATTGTTATCCCAGATCCCAGGTTCAATTTTCGCTTTCATTTCCGGGTAATCATTGACATCAAACGTTGGTAACTTACCGGCTTTACGTTGTGCGTTGTAATCTTTCGCCAGTTTGGCTGCAGTACCAGACATCAAAATGATGGCAATCAGGTTCGTTACAATCATGAATGCCATTGAGATGTCCGCCAGTGTCCAGACCAGCGGTAATTCAGCCACAGCACCAAACATAACCATTCCCAATACACACAGGCGGAAAATCGCCAGACGGGCAGGGTGGTTATGTTCCAAAAATACCAGGTTGTTTTCTGCGTAGGCGTAGTTGGCCACAATCGAGGTAAAGGCAAAAAAGAACACCGCAAAGGCAATGAAGATATTACCTGCATTCCCGATATGTTCAGACAGGGCAGCCTGAGTCAGCTTGATCCCAGTCAGTTCATTACCTGGTACATATTGATTGGAAAGCAAAATGATGGCTGCGGTACAGGTACAGATCACAATGGTATCGATAAAGACGCCCATCATCTGCACATAACCTTGTGATGCCGGATGCGGTGGATAAGGGCTGGCGGTTGCTGCGGTATTTGGTGCAGAACCCATACCAGCTTCGTTAGAAAAAAGACCTCGTTTGATACCATTCATCATGCCCTGAGCAATGGTATAACCCAGCGCACCGGCACCAGCCTGCTCCAAACCAAATGCAGAATGGATGATCGTCATGAACACTTCCGGTAATTTCTCCAGATTCATGCCGACAATCACAACAGCCAGAAGCAGATAAACAGTAGCCATAAATGGCACTACCAGTTCAGAAAAACGCGCGATACTGCGTAAGCCGCCGAAAATGACAATACCACTCAGCGCGGCTAATACCACACCGGTGATCCAGTTCGGAATGCCGAAAGCAGACTGCATTGCACCGCTGATAGAGTTGGCCTGTACCGAGTTAAAAGCCAGTCCAAACGAGATGATCAGGAAAATAGAGAACAGCACGCCCATCCAGCGCTGACCCAACCCCTTTTCCATGTAATAGGCCGGGCCACCACGGTAGCTGCCATTATCATCTTTTACTTTGTAAAGCTGTGCCAGCGTGCTCTCTACAAACGCTGATGCCATACCGATCATGGCAATCAGCCACATCCAGAAAATAGCACCTGGACCACCGAGGTAAATCGCTACCGCGACACCGGCCAGATTACCGGTACCGACACGGGCTGCGAGCCCGGTACATAATGCCTGAAAGGAGGAGATCCCGGCCGCATCACTGACGGTGCTGTGCTTCAGTACGCTAAACATGTGACCAAAATGGCGGAACTGAATAAAGTTGGTGCGAATAGTAAAAAAGATCCCGACAGCCAGAAGCACATAGACGAGCTGACCCCATAACAGATCACTCAGTGCATTAATGACATTTTCCATATTGGCTTCCTTTTTGGAGATTAAATTATTTCGGTATCCGATTCATTCCTAGCGGACCCAATGAATTATTATTCGTTATTGGCAGCGAATTATATAAAAACTGAGCAGAAGGCATAGCGAAAATACTACTTAGTTTTATTTTTGTGGATTTATTGATGTATTTTTGTTCAATTGCCAGCATAACTCCCGTTACTCAGCGCAGACAAAAAAGCCCTCGGACAAGAGGGCTTTTGCGGGAATAACAGGATTAATTATTCATCATTATGAAGTGCCAACGGTGCAACGGACTCGTCAAATTCCTGTAACGGTTTATGTGTTTTACCGACAAAAGTATAAATCACCGGTAATACAAACAGCGTGAAGAATGTACCGATGGTCAGACCGGCGACGATAACGATACCAATACTGAAACGGCTGAGCGCACCCGCACCCATTGCGCCAAGCAGAGGCAACAGGCCCGTTACCATCGCAGCGGTGGTCATCAGGATCGGGCGCAGACGTACGCGAGCGGCGATCTTCACCGCATCCATTTTGCTAAGGCCTTTCAATAACTGCTGTTCACGGGCTACTTCGCAGATCAAAATCCCGTGCTTACTAATCAGCCCGACCAGTGTAATGATCCCCACTTCGGTGTAGATGTTCATGGTCGAGAGACCCCACGCCAGAGCGACTAACGCACCACTAATCGCCAGTGGCACCGACATCATGATCACCAGCGGGTCACGCCAGCTTTCAAACTGTGCTGCCAACACTAAGAAAATCACACACAATGCCAGCATAAAGGTGTACATCAGAGCATTACCTTCCTGCACATACTGCCGCGCTTCGCCCATATAATCGTGCTGATAACCTTGCGGTAATGCAGAGACTACATTTTCTTCCAACCATTGCACTGCATCACCCATTGGCATGATCGGCACGATACCAATGGTGGCTGAGTTCAACTGGTTGTAATGGGGTAATGACCGGATCTCACTTTTCAGCTCGACCGACACCAGATTATTGAGAGGAACGGACTGACCATTGGCTGCTTGCACGTAATAGTGTTTGAGTGATTCAGGATTGAGACGGAACTGACGCTCAACCTGTGGGATCACCTCATAACTACGTCCGTTTAGTGACACGCGGTTGACGTTACCGTCACCCATCATGGCACTCAGCGTAGCGCCAATGTCTTGCATGGTTACGCCATACGCCCCGGCTTTATCCCGGTTAATCTTAATGTGCATGGTGGCGGAATCAAAAGCGAGATCAAGATCGGTATAAACGAACTGATGATTGGTTTTGATTTTCGCCAGTGCATCACTTGCTACTTCAAACAAGCTGCGGAATTCGTTCGGTGTCGTGATCACCAGCTGTAATGGCAAACCACCGCCGGCACCTGGCAGTTCTGGGAACTGGAACGAACTGATCGCCACGCCCGGCAGATTTTGTAATGCCGCATTGGTGCGAGCGACCACCACAGGGGCTTTTTCACGCTCACTCCACGGTTTTAAGATCGCGATCCCAAGGCCTTGGTTACTGTTGGGAATACCTGCTAGCGCCAAGTTGGTCGACATGGCAGGATCTTTCATCAGTGTTTCGCCCACGGCGGCCATATTGTTTTGAATATAGTCGAGGTTGGCAGTGTTCGGCGCCTTCGCCATCATCAGATACGCACCGCGGTCTTCTGATGGTGCCAGTTCGGCAGGGATCAGTTTAAACAGCAGCGGCATTACTGCTAACACGATAACACCGAACACGATAATGACCGGACGACGGGTCATCACCTTATCCAGAATACGGCTGTAAACAGCCGTTACGGAGTTCAAGGTATTTTCGACACCACGCTCGAACCGGTTCGGGTTGATGTGTGGTTTTAGCATCACTGCACACATCATCGGTGAAAGTGTCAGCGCGATAACCCCGGAGATAAACACTGCACCAGCCAGCGTTAACGCGAACTCTTTAAAGATCGAACCGGTTATACCGCCCATCAATGCGATCGGGGTGTACACCGCAGCCAGCGTGATGGTCATGGTTATAACCGGGCTGGCAATTTCACGTGTTCCGATTATCGCGGCGCGGAACGGAGTCTCTCCGGCTTTGATGTGTCGATCGACGTTTTCAACCACCACGATCGCGTCATCGACCACCAGACCGATCGCCAGCACCATCGCCAGCAAGGTGATCAAATTGATGGAGAATCCGAACATCTGCATCAACATCACTACGCCGACCAATGACAGTGGAATAGTGATAATAGGGATCACCACGGCGCGCATAGAACCGAGGAACAACGCGATCACCACCAATACAATCGCAGCTGCTTCCACAATGGTCTTCAACACCTCATTAATCGACTCATTGATCGCCTGCGTCGAGTCATACAGCAATTTCATGCTCATGGTGTTAGGCAAGTTCTGCTGGAAATCAGGCAGTAGTTTGCGTACGTTCGCCGCAATATCCAACGGGTTGGCGGAAGGAGAAGAATCGACGGCGACGATCACCGCTTCCTTACCATTGGCCAGTGCGCGGTATTGATCGTGGTTTTTCTCCAGTGTGACCTTCGCAATGTCCCGTACCCGGATCACCGCGCCGTCATGGCTGGCAACGATCAGATCTTCCAGCTGTTGTGTGCTATTAACCTGAGTGTCAGCTTCAGCGTTATACAACACAAAATAACCCGTCGCCTGACCCGGTGCTGACTGATAGTTATTGGATTGTAAAACGGACATCACCTGTGACGATGACAGGTTATAGGCACCCATTTTCAGCGGATCCAAAAAGATACGCATCGCAAACTGTGTACCGCCGTACAAGTTAACTTTCGCTACCCCTGGCACGGTAAACAGCTGTGGTTTGATCACACGTTCCAGATAATCAGTAAGCTGAGACGAGTTCAGCACCGCACTGGAAAACGCGATATACAAAATGGAGGTGTTACTACCGGTCGAGGAGGTGATCGACGGATCATCCGCTTCTTTCGGCAGTTGTGAACGAACAGAGTTAACTTTCGCCAATACATCCGCGAGGGCCGCATTTGGATTGGTGTTCAGACGCATGTTAACAGTGATCGTTGAGCGCCCTAACTGACTGCTCGACGTCATATAGTCGATATTTTCTGCCTGAGCAATGGCTTGCTCAACGGGCTGGGTGATAAACCCTTGAATAACATCGGCACTGGCACCGTAATAGTTAGTGGTCACGGTAATGACAGTATTGGTTACTTTCGGATATTCGCGGATCGCCATGCCACGCAAGGCTTCCAGGCCGAATAACACCATCATCAGACTAATTGTGACGGCCAACACGGGCCGCCTGATAAAGAGATCAGTAAATCGCATGCTCAGCTCCGTTACAGCGCAGGCACAGTAGCCGGTTTAGCCAGTGTGTTATCTTCCACTGCCTTTACCAGACTACCGTTAGATAAACGGATTTGGCCGGAAGTAACCACAACGTCACCTACCTTCAGACCGCTCACGACGTGTGCCACATCTGCATCACGTTCACCCACATTGACGACTGTCTGTTTTGCTACTTTGACAGGTTGGCCTTTGACATCTTTACCGTCTTCGACAACATAGACGGTTTGACCATACAGCGTGAAATTCACGGCCGTCTGCGGAATGACCACCTGTTGCTGTTGCACTGGCAGCAAGACTTGCACCTTGGCATACATGCCAGAACGTAACTGACCTTCCGCATTTGGAATGGCAGCCTGAACTTCAACCACCCCAGAGAGCTGTTTCACGATCGGTTCGATAGCGGCAATGGTGCCTTTAAACGGGCGTTGCGGATAAGCATCGACAAAGATATCTAACTGCTGACCGACTTTTATTTTGGCCAATTCCGTCTGCGCAATGGTGAAGCGGATCTTCATGACCGAGGTGTCTTCTAAACGCACGATATTGTCACCGGCTTTCAGATATTGGCCGAGGAACACGTTACGTAAACCCACTTGTCCGTTAAAGGGGGCGCGAATGGTCATGCGATCA
>JAYSBB010000082.1:0-9564 GCA_041915645.1 Tolumonas sp. | reverse complement strand
CATTTAGGTAGTCAATACCATCTCGCTGAACAGTTACGCGGTGATGGCTTCGATTTTTTTACCAATATCACGACCTGTTTCACCTGATTTACCGGATAAGGTGCGGACTTCATCGGCGACCACAGCAAAACCACGCCCGGCTTCACCGGCACGGGCGGCTTCAATGGCGGCATTCAAGGCGAGCAAATTGGTTTGGCTGGCTAACACCTGTACGGCGCCGGCCATCTTTTTCATCTCATCCATGTATTGCGCCAGATCAGCAATGGTGTGTTGCAATTCCGCTTTGTGGGTAAGACCTGAATGGAAGGCTTCAATGACGGAGGCTAGTTTGACCTGGGTGTCATCCAGAGTCCGTGTCATCACCGAATTGCTGTTATCGGTACCGAATAAGGACAAACTGGACTGATTTTCCTCACGCATACGCGAGGTCATATCATTAAATGGCTGGATCAGCCCTTCAATGTTGTGTTGTATCAGATCGGACGCGACCTGAATTTGTTGCTCCCATGCCGCCATCACGCGACTTAATACACCAAGTTGCGGTTTTTTTAGTGAAACCTCATCCAAGGGGATTGGCTCAATTTTGTCTTCGGGAGGTAAGATTTTTTTGCGCTGCTGATTGAGCACCAGAAGTTGAATGACAAGACTTACAGCCAGAAATACATAGCCGATTTCAGGAAAACCGAAAGCGAATAAAATAGTTCCAATTAGGGTAAAACCCCAAGCAATCCAAGGCATTCGATACTCCCGCACTTTAGAATTATAGGTATTTCAAATCTAAAGAATAGTTGATCGTTTTACTGCTGCCAGTCAAAGAAGAAAAAAGATTTACATGAGTACAAATTAATATAAGGCGGGGGAGAGCAGAATAACCGCAAACCAGACAGTTTGCGGTTATCAAAACAGAGAGGATATTAAGACTGTAAGTCGTCCATGACCGCGCTGATTTTGTGGATCGCGAGGTCAGCACCTTCGTGTTCGTCTTCTTGTGACAGACGCAGGCCAACCACTTTTTTCATCGTGCCATAGACCAGTAATGCACCAGCAACGGCAATCACAATACCTAACAGAGTACCTGACAGCTGTGACATAAAGGAAACGCCACCAATGCCACCTAATGCGGTGCTGCCAAAAATGCCGGCTGCAATACCACCCCAGGCGCCACACAGACCGTGCAGTGGCCAGACCCCTAACACGTCATCGATTTTTGGTCGACGTTGCAGCAGCGTGAATACGGTGATGAAGATAGCACCAGCGATCCCACCGACCACCAGTGCGCCGATCGGATGCATCAAATCAGAACCAGCACAAACGGCTACTAAGCCAGCTAATGGGCCGTTATGAATAAAACCGGGGTCGTTTTTACCTAACAGCATCGCCACCAATGTGCCGCCAACCATGGCCATCAAGGAGTTAACCGCCACTAAGCCACTGATACCGCTCAGTTTCTGGGCTGACATCACGTTAAAGCCAAACCAGCCGACAATCAGGATCCAGGAGCCGAGCGCCAGCATCGGAATGTTGGATGGTGCAAAACTGAAAATCTGATGACCACGAACACGGCCACGGCGGGTGCCTAATAAAATCAGCGCCACCAAACCAATCCAGCCACCGACGGCATGCACTACGACGGAACCGGCAAAGTCATGAAACGGTGCACCAAAATGCGACGTGAACCATTCCTGTACGCCAAAACGGCTATTCCAGGCAATACCTTCAAAAAGCGGATAAACAAAACCGACGATCAGGAAAGAGCTGCACAACATTGGGTAGAAACGGGCGCGTTCAGCGATACCGCCACTGACAATAGCTGGAATGGCTGCCGCGAAGGTCAGCAAGAAGAAAAAGCGTGTCAGTTCTAACCCGTTTTGAGTCATCAGGGTGCTGGCACTACTGAGAAAACTCTTATCGTAAGCCAGATAATAACCGATGAAAAAGTAGGCGATAGTAGAGATGCCAAAATCAGTAATGATTTTAACTAGCGCATTAACCTGGTTTTTACTGCGAACGGTACCCAGTTCCAGAAAAGCAAAGCCTGCGTGCATGGCCAAAACCATGACCGCACCCAGCAGTAAAAACAGTGTATCGGCACCTGTAGTCAGGGTTGCGATTGCATTTGTGGTTTCCACCAACATCTCCTCTGTAAATTCAAAATTTCACGCCCCATTTTTGTGCTGTTCTAGCAACAGAAAGCAATTATGGGTTTCTTTTGACTCAAAATAGAGCTATTCACCATCTTGGGGCGCTAAGAAGATACACAAAACATGCCAGAGTCATTATAAAATCAAATTGGGCTTATAAAGCAATAAGTTATGTATGGTTATTGTTTTAACAAGACAATAGAAGCTGAAAAACAGAACCATTTTGGTGCTGTGATGCACAAAAATAAAGCAATAAACGGGAGGATGAAAAATATCCTGCTGCAACGCAGCAGGACCGAGGGATTAAGACAAGCTTAGGCGGTAATATTCGGCGGCTTTTTCAAATAAACGCTGGTGTTCCATGATGCCAGCCAATGCGCGCTGATCAGCCGCGGTTGGTTGTAAGGCAACACTTCGCTCCAGATAACCCTGAGCCAACACGTATTGTTGCTGTTGGTAATACAGATGGCCCAATGCAGATAATAGTGCGGGTGACTGCGGGTGTTGTTTTAGATGGCGTAGCAGTTGTTTTAACAAGGCTGAGTAGTCATTTAGTTGCAGGCGGGCACAACGTTGCCACAATGTCTCATCGGCCTGTTTGCGCAGCAACGGCGCCAGCAATTCAAAAGCGGTTTGATGCTGTTGTTGCTGGATCAGCGTATCAATTAACAGCAATTGCAGACTCGGAGTATGACGAATAGCGCGTGGTTGCTGTTGCCAGAATGCCAACAGCGCAGTTTCATCCTGTTGTTGTAGGATCTGGCTAAATTGCGCTTGATAACATTGTGCCAGGGCTGCGCTGTAATCACTGTCGTTGAGCAAATTTTGTTTACGCAGAGAGGGCAGTAATTCCAGTTCTGCCTGCCAGGCGTGTTGCGCCTGATAAACTGCGCGCAACCGTTGCAGGATCTGCGGATGTTGCGGCCAGCGCTGACGTAACTGTTCCAGCAAATCACGGCTTTGTTGCCATTCCCCCTGATCTTGCAGCAGGCGAGTTTGTGTCAGTTGGATGGCCAGTTGCGCTTGCGGATCAGACTCTTCAGCTTTTTGCAGATATTCATCGCGTTTCTGGAACTCTCCTTGGGCATGGGCTGCTTCAGCTGCCGAGAGATAATTCAGTAACGGCAGCTCACTTTGCCCGGCGCCACGCAACATCAGGTGCTCTGCGCGCTGATATTCACCTTCTACTAAAGCGGCCATGCCTTTGTGGGTCTGGCGTTGTGCTTTGGCATAACGGCGATTGCTCCACCAGCCACGTAAACCACGACGTACGCTAAACAAGCGGCTTAAGATATTTTCCGTCAGCAGCAGTAAGAAATAGAACACTACCGCGATCACGGTGGCGGTAACCACACTCATTTCTATCGTGTAATCGGCGACGGAAATCAGTATATATCCCTGATGATCAGCCAGCTGCGGGCCAAATAACAGCGCCGCAGCCAGAATCACCAATAAGACTATCAAACGGATCATCCTGTCTCTCCTTAGCGTGCTGCTGGGGCGGTTTGCCAGCGTTCACTGAGCGTTTTTTCCAGCAGCGGCTGCACCGCAAATGTTTGCGGATAGTGTGCGGTGATATCAACTTCCTGCAATGCGGCTAGCTCTTTTTGCATGAATTGCGTGGCACTGTCGTCGAGTTCGTAATAATCATCCAGCCAGCTTTGTGCTTTTTGCAGATGATTACGGAAATTGGCTTGTTCCTGACGCAGCAAACTGAGTTGCGCCAGTTGCAGTTGCAGGCGCAGATTTTCCTGCAGGTAAGCGGATTGTTCCGGTGATAACAAGGCTTCCACATCGCTGTTGCGACGACGAATGGTCACAAAATGTTCGGCAAACTGCTTGGCACTTTTTTCCAGATTGCTTTTCCAATCACTGAGTTGGTCACTGACTTCATCATCCACCGGATCATTGTCCAGTTTTGGATCTAATCCTTTGATTTTTAACTGGTCAATATTATCCAGTAACGTACCTACGCGCAGCGATAAGCCTTCCCGATCGACTTCAGGCGCTGATTTCAGCTTGGCGATATCGTCGGCCAGCGCTTTACGTAATGGGATCAAAGAGGGGTCGGCAATGGCTTGAATACGGCTGTCGGCATCAATCAATAAGGCGCTGGCGGTAGTGAGATCTTGTTCCAGCCATAATTTACGACCCGCCATGCGTACCAGATAACTGGCTTCGGCCAGCATCCAATCATTCGGGCGTTGATGCTCTTTTTCCAGCCATTTTTGTTCTAATTCGCGCTGGCGGCTGTCCAGTTTTAACTGTTGTTCGCCAACGTTGGCTAATGCGTCTTTGACTGTTTGTTGTCCGGCTAGAATTGGCTTTTGTTCGCTGCGGAATTGTTGTAATTCACCACGTAATGCGGCTAACTCCTGTGCCGATTGCTGTTGTTGCTGATAAACATAGAAACTGAAACCACCGATGCCGGCCATCAGCACCAGCAACAGGCCGATGGCGGTTTTAGATGAACTGCGGCGTCTCACGGTACGATGTTTTGGCTCCTGCCCGGTTGGTGGCAGTGACGATTCCTGCGCTTCACTCATGCGTTATATCCTCTGGATTATTCTGTAATGCAGCCACCACAGCGTCATGCTGTACGCCCGACATAATAGTCACGCTGTTGAAGCCAGCCTGGTGAATTTCATCCGCGGTGCGCTGGCTTGGTACAAACCAGTGTTGAGAGGATAACCAGTCACTTGCTGTTTCAGGTAACAGTCGTATTAATTGCCGGAATAATTTGCTACTGCTGATGATAACACTGTCGACACCGGCTGCCTGCCATTCCTGTAATAAAGGGGCGCCATCTGTATGCAGATAGTGACGACGATAACATTCAAGGTAAGAAACTTGCGCACCCAGCGCATTTAAAACATCGGCCAGTAATTCACGGCCGCCGTTACCACGCAGAATTAAGATATTTTTCCCCGCGGCTGCTTGCAATACGGGTAACGCTAATAAGCCTTCACTGCGGGCATCGGTTGGGCTGATGACCTTAACGCCCTGTTGCTGCCATTGAGCGGCGGTGGTGGCACCGACGGCAAGATAAATGCAATGTTGTGGCCAGCGTGTCTGCTGTTGTACTAGTTGCTCGCTGGCATATTGCACTGCTGCCACACTGATGGCGATAACCA
The DNA here is from genome assembly GCA_041915645.1 of Tolumonas sp. Classification (GTDB taxonomy): domain Bacteria; phylum Pseudomonadota; class Gammaproteobacteria; order Enterobacterales; family Aeromonadaceae; genus Tolumonas. The sequence goes on along the minus strand of JAYSBB010000082.1, from coordinate 4,289 downwards.
TATCCGCTTGCGACAAACGTTCGGTCAGGGCGCCGAGTTCGCTTCCGGGCAGATAACTCAGCAGGGGGCAGACGACGGGGGAATGACCCTGCTGGCGCAACAGATCCGCCAGTTCATCGGCAGCGGGTTGCGGGCGCAGGATCAGCGGGGTCATGCGTTATACACCGCATGTAAAATGGCATCCGCCCCTTGTGCTAACAGCTGTTCAGCCAATAATTCGCCTAAGGCTTCGGCCTGATCTTTCGGGCCGGAGATATCGCCACGGATAATTTGCTGGCCATCGAGTGCGCCAACTAAACCACGCAACCAGATATGCTCATCTTCCATCACAGCATACGCCCCGATAGGCACCTGACAACCGCCCTGCAGCTTGCGGTTCATGGCCCGTTCCGCCATCACACAATAACGCGTCATGGCATGTTCCAGCGGGGCTAACAACACTTGGGTTTGTGCATCGTCGAGGCGACATTCAATGCCGACCGCACCTTGTCCATTGGCTGGCAAACTGAGTTCTGGTGGCAATAACGAACGGATGCGATTGGCCTTCTCTAACCGACGTAAACCGGCAGCGGCCAGAATGATGGCATCGTAGTCACCGGCATCGAGTTTGGCTAAACGAGAGTTTACATTGCCACGCAGATCGTGAATTTGCAGGTCCGGGCGTTGGGCGCGTAACTGACATTGCCGGCGCAGGCTGGATGTGCCGACGATGGCACCCTGTGGTAATTCATAGATAGTGGCATACTGGTTGCTGACAAACGCATCGTGCGGATCGTCGCGTTCACAGATCACCGCCAGACCCAACCCCGGCGGGAAATCGACCGGTACATCTTTCATCGAATGGACGGCAATATCGGCGCGGTTTTCCAGCATCGCTTGTTCTAATTCTTTAACAAACAAGCCTTTACCACCAATTTTAGCCAGTGGTGTATCGAGAATCTTGTCACCTTGTGTACTCATCGGCACGAGGGTCACTTGTAAGCCGGGGTGATGTAATTCCAGCTGTTGTTTAACGAAGTTAGCCTGCCACAAGGCCAGCGGACTTTTTCGGGTGGCGATACGCAATTCAGTCATAACAGTTTGTGCCAATGGGTTTTCATTGATAGTAGCATGGCTGATAACTCAGGTTGAACCGTGAGCATGACATCGCACCATTGCGGGGAGGTTTACCGCGCTGTCAGCTGTGCTAACATGGGGAGATTACACCCAGCCTTGCTGGCGAAGTGTCCAATATTGATCAACTAAGGCCAAACGGTTGTTTAAACAGTTTGAGTTGCTGATTGCCCGCGCGGACGCCATCAATCAAATCAAGATGGAACGGGCGCTGGAGGCAATGAACGAAGCTGGCCGGCGCATGCTCTCTATGCTGCCGGTTTTGCTGCATTACCATCATCCACACCTTCCGGGTTATATCTCGGGTGAGGTGCCGTATGGTATTGCCAATTTTCAGCCCGACGCAGCGCAACGCAAATTCCTGTTTACGCAATGTGGCCACACCACCGAGCCTGAAGTTACCGAATCTTGTTTGTCTGCCGTATATACCATGGGCAGCACGTCATCAATTGGTCAAAGCATCACCTCCGATCTCGATATCTGGGTTTGCCATAACTCCGAGTTATCGCTGGAGCGGCTGGCGCTGTTAGAGCAAAAGTGTCAGCTGATTTCCTGTCTGGCGGAACAGCACGGCGTGGAGATGAACTTCTTTCTGATCCCGGAAAACAAATTTCGGATCGGTAATCGTGCACAGGTGGGGTTGGACAACTGCGGCAGCGCGCAACATTTGCTGTTGCTGGAAGAGTTTTACCGCAGTGCTACCCGCGTGGCGGGCAAACGGCTGTTATGGCCGCTGATCCCGGCGGAACGGGAAGATGAATACGATGCACTGGCATCGGCGTTGTTCAGCACCGGCATGATTTCCGAAGATGACTGGCTGGATCTGGGCGGTGTCAGTCATATTCCGGCGGAAGAGTATTTCGGCTCTGCGTTGTGGTTGCTCTATAAAGGGCTGGATTCGCCGTACAAAGCAGTATTAAAAATTCTGGTCATGGAAGCCTATTCTTCCGAGTTTCCGCATACTGAATTATTGGCCGTACAGGCCAAACGCTGGTTCCAGCAAAATGATGATTTTGGTTTATCGCTCGATGCCTATTATCTGATGCTGGATAAGGTCACCGATTATCTGACCAAGTTGGGTGACACCAAACGGCTCGATCTGGCACGGCGCTGTTTTTATCTGAAGATCTGCGATGCACTGAGTCGCAATGAACCACCCCAACACGGCCGCTGGCGGCGGGAATTGTTAGTAAAACTGGTGCGGCAGTGGGGCTGGAATCAGAGCATTCTGCAACAACTCGACAGCCACGCGCAGTGGAAAGTTGAGCAGGTTAAAGTTGCTTACGAAGAGCTGTTAAGCGCCCTGATGCAAAGCTACAGTAAGCTGATCCAGTTTGCGCGGCGCAATAACATCAGTGAATCCATTAACCCGGAAGACATCGGTATTCTGTCACGCAAACTCTATACCGCGTTTGAAGCACTGCCGGGCAAAGTACAACGTATTAACCTGAAAATTGCGCCGGATCTACGTGAGTCGAATTTAAGCCTGATCCAAGTGCCGCCGGGGCATCTGAATCGTCAGGGCTGGTATCTGTATAAACACTCGCTGAACCCGTATGACATCATTGGCCGCGCACCGCTCGAATACAACGGTTATCTTTCTAAATTAGTGGCGTGGGCCTATTTTAATGGTCTGCTGGTGGCAGACACAGAAGTTGAATTGCGCCAGATGGGTTCAGATATTACTCATGCCTCGTTGCAGCAATTTTGTCAGGATCTGGCGGATACGTTCCCGGTGGAATTACCACCAGCGGGGAATTTGGCACTGAGCCGTCCGTGTGAGATCCGGCATCTGGGTATTTTCATCAATCTGGAGCGTGATCCAACTGCGGATTGGCCGCAAGAGATGCCGCCGGTGCTGGCGCATGGCGAAGATATGCTTTGTTTTGGCCAGCAACAAGAATGTTTGGTGGGTACGATAGACTTGGTTTATCGGAATTCATGGAACGAAGTCAGAACCCTGCACTTCAATGGCCTCGATGCGGTTGTAGAGGCACTGAGTACGATCTTAAGCAAGATGCATCAAGATGCCGCAGCACCGGATGCCATCGACGTGTTCTGTTACAGCCAGTATTACCGTGATGATATCCGCCAGCAATTTACCGAATTGGTGAACGCCTGCATTTCACTACGTCTGGCGCTGGATAAACAGCGTATGGTGAAATTGCTGTCGGTAGGTGAACATCGTTATGCCTTGTTCCTCGAACGCCGTGGTGTTTCTGTGCGTGAGCTGAGTAGTGCGATCGATTTCTATCGTCAGGTGTCAGATAACAAGCTGGAACGCCAGACCGCCGAGCCGGATAATGGCCTGCATGTGCCGCCGATTGTCGATGCCTATGCCAGTGAGGGTTTGATCCAGTATTTCTTTGAGGATAATGACAATGGTTTTAACGTCTATATTCTCGATGAAAATAACAAGGTTGAGATCTACCACGAATACGCTGGCAGCAAAGAAGATCTGGTGCAAAACGTTAATCGTTATTACACCATGACGCATCAGCGTTTTGATTTCACCGAACAGGTGATCAATTTCAATTTACCGCAATTTTACGAGCTGGTGGCTGAAGCCGATACACTGCAGGTGATGCCATATCGCTCGATCATGCGGGAAATGCCGCAGCAAGCTTCCGGTTAAAACCTCCCCGGTCTGTTGTCTTTTTCGCTGTGTAAATAATCGCAAATCAGGATGAGAACAAATCCCGAAGGACTATTATCGCCCTCGCATTTCGTCAAATGACATATGAGGTTGTAGATAGTATGGGTATTAAAAAAGTTCTGTTGAGTTTAGGTCTGTGTACGTTGGTATCCGTCAGCTGTGTGGCAATCGCTAACGCGAAAGCGGCGCCGGAAAATGATGATCGAGCACAACAGGAATGCCCGGAAGGCGAGAAATGTGATCGTCCGGCGCCGGATCAGCAAAAACTGAAAAAAGGTGCAGAACGTCGTGATGAAGCGGCGCTCATAGACTGGACCTTAAGAATTAAGCATTTCAAAAATTCCGTCTAAGGTCCTATTTTTCTTAGATTTTCTTTGTTGCGATTTTTTCGCGTTCTTTGATATATATAACAAAGCCCATTCCAGCCGGACTGTTATTTCCGACCATGCCTGATGAATATAAGCTTCCAATATCGGTAATAACCAGACATCGACATTTTTCCCTGCTTTATAGACTGAAG
>JAYSBB010000081.1:0-9605 GCA_041915645.1 Tolumonas sp. | reverse complement strand
TCAGGCTGCTGTTTTTCAGATTCTGGTTTTACTGCCTCCTGTCGAACGGGTTGTTTTGCTGGTTGTGGCTCCGGTGAAACCCAACGCACAGATAATGGTACTGCGCTGACCGATTCCGCTCTTTTTTCTGTAGGCTTCGCGTTGATTACACTGGCAAACGCCAGCGCATGCAGCACCATAACCATCACCACGATGGGCCAGCCTCGTAGCGGCTGTGGAATAAAGTCTGTCTGATAATTCATGCTGAAAAAATCTGATACGGCTCAAAAGACAAGACCATTGTATGACACATTAATGCAAATGCGAATAGTTATTATTAAAGCAAATGCCACAAGGTCAGGATCTGCTCTCTCACCATGATCAATAAGATGCTTACAGACCAAATCGCAAACAGCGTATATTTGTATTTTGTTTCTCGAGGTAGTTGTTCATGGCCTTTCTTCATAACGGTCATCCGAAATGTTATCCTTAATAATAATTATTATCATTAAGGATAAAAAGTCCAGTAACTTACCTCGTTGAATGACTAAATATTTTGCTTATCAGCATTAACCTCTGGCACCAAAACGGTAACGATCTGTAACCTCATCTTCTGCTGAGTTTATGTCTGTCGATGCCAGCGTTTTTACTGTTGTAACAGGCTTCAGCGCAAGATAAGCAAGGAAATGTGCTGTCAGCTGATATTCTTCCGCATATTCGAGAAAATATTTGATCTGTGTTTCTTCGTCCCACGAATGATGGGCAACCAGTTCGTTATAATTCTGCTTTGCACTAATCACGCGCATATCTCCCTGTTATTGCACATTCATACACTATTTTTCTGTACCTGAAATAGTATGAAGCAAATCTGATGCCGCGATGCACCAAAATCCGCTATGCTCTGCAAAACTCTCGCGGGAAATAATGATGAATTTTGACTTATTCTGGTTGCTGAAATCTCTGCCAGCCGTTGTTATTGGACTTACCGTTCATGAATTGGCGCATGCATTAATGGCCTACTTTCTGGGGGATATGACGGCTAAAAATGATGGGCGTCTGACGCTTAACCCCCTCAAGCATATCGATCCGTTAGGGTTTATTCTGATTGTGATTGCGGGCTTTGGCTGGGCAAAACCCGTAAATTTTAATCCGGCCAATCTGCGCAATAAACATCGTGATGAGATCCTGATTTCCCTTGCTGGACCATTTTCCAATTTTTTGCTGGCGGTATTATTTCTGGTGATCGCCCGAGGATTATTTGCACTGCCCTATTTCACCCAAGATCCGACCGGATTAACGGTAATTAATCTTCTGGTTGCGTGGAGCGTGATCAACTTTGGCTTGTTTGTCTTCAATTTGATCCCGATTCCGCCACTCGATGGATCTCATGTTTACACCACGTTTCTGGCAAAGATTAACCCGCAGCTGACTCAGACGATTTATAAATACGGAACAGTTGCTCTGCTGCTTATCATCATCATCCAGACTAATACTAAAGTGCAGATTTTACCGCTGTCTCCTTTGATTAAAGGGCTGACCAACTATTTCATATCATTACTGCAGTTTCGCTGAGAAGATTAAGTTGTTATAAATCGCCTATTAAGCTCGACTGATGGGCATGCTGGCAGCTATGAGCATACGATAATCCAATGACCGAAGTGTTATACACCAGAAAACTTTAAATTTTTCGAAGATTTCGGTACTTGTCTCTTCCCGTCAGCATCAAAAGATGTTTAAATTCCCAATCATAAATTATGCATAAATATGCACAGTGAAAGATATCTGGTTGATAGAACATTCTGTCATATGAAATTCATTGACCACTGGCATATATAAGGCATATTTTCCGGGTGCATTTTCCATAGTTCTTTGGGCAGGATTAAACTTATGACAACTATTCTCAAACATCTTCCGATTGGCGAACGCGTTGGTATTGCGTTCTCCGGTGGTCTTGATACCAGTGCAGCTCTGCTGTGGATGCGCCAGAAAGGTGCCGTACCATATGCGTACACTGCTAACTTGGGTCAGCCAGATGAAGATGATTATGATGCGATCCCTCGCCGCGCTAAAGAATATGGTGCAGAAGAAGCTCGTCTGATCGACTGCCGTAAACAACTGGTTGCAGAAGGTATTGCAGCCATTCAGTGCGGTGCTTTCCATAACACTACCGCTGGTGTTGCTTACTTCAACACCACTCCACTGGGCCGTGCAGTTACCGGCACCATGCTGGTTGCCGCGATGAAAGACGATGGCGTGAACATCTGGGGTGACGGTTCTACTTACAAAGGAAACGATATCGAGCGTTTCTATCGTTATGGTCTGCTGACCAACGAATCACTGCAGATCTACAAACCATGGTTAGACACTGACTTCATCGATGAGCTGGGCGGCCGTCATGAAATGTCAGAATTCATGATCAAATCTGGTTTCGACTACAAAATGTCTGTTGAAAAAGCTTACTCAACCGACTCAAACATCTTAGGTGCAACTCACGAAGCCAAAGATCTGGAATACCTGAACTCCAGCGTCAAAATCGTTAACCCAATCATGGGCGTGAAGTTCTGGGATGAGAACGTTAAAATTCCTGCTGAAACGGTGACAGTTCGTTTTGAGCGTGGCCATCCGGTAGCTATCAACGGTATGACCTTCGCGGATGATGTTGAAATGATGCTGGAAGCAAACCGCATTGGTGGCCGTCACGGTCTGGGCATGAGCGATCAGATCGAAAACCGTATCATCGAAGCGAAAAGCCGTGGTATTTATGAAGCACCTGGTATGGCGCTGCTGCACATCTGCTACGAGCGTCTGGTAACTGGTATTCACAACGAAGATACCATCGAGCTGTACCATGCTCATGGCCGTCAGCTGGGCCGTTTCTTGTATCAGGGCCGTTGGTTCGACTCTCAGGCTCTGATGCTGCGTGATGCTTCTCAGCGTTGGGTTGCCAGTGCAATCACCGGTGAAGTGACTCTGGAACTGCGTCGTGGTAACGACTACTCCATCCTGAATACCGTATCTGACAATCTGACTTATCAGCCAGAACGTCTGACTATGGAAAAAGGCGAGTCTATGTTCTCTCCTGACGATCGTATCGGTCAGCTTACCATGCGTAATCTGGATATCACTGATACCCGCGCAAAACTGCACAACTATGTTGAAACTGGTCTGCTGAGTGCCTCAGCTGGTACAGGTGTTCCGCAGGTAGAACAAAAGTAATTGATTTTTGCAGCATCATATCAGTGATGCTCCATTTTAAAGTTCAAAAGAGAGGGGCATCCGATGGATACCCCTCTCTTCTTTATATGTTGATCGCTCTCTATCGTAAGAATCTAACGATAACGTAATTTCATTCCCAGAATCACCGATGCCAGCGCCAGTGTTATCCCGTTAGAGGCAATAATAGAGATTTGACCATGGCTAAAACCGTAAATACACCACAGCAACACACCGAGGGTAAAGGCAACATACATAACAAGCGAAATACCTGATACGTCGCGGGTTTTTAATATCTTAATAACTTGCGGAATGAATGAACCAGTAGTCAAACACCCAGCAACCAATCCGATCAGTTCAGTGACAGATGCATCCATGATGTGTCTCCAGAAATTTGCCAGCTAAAAAAATCCCCTTCCGAAAAAGGGGATGAAGTCAAGCACGGGATAAAAATCTTATAATTCTTCACCGTTGGTTTTAATGACATTCTGATACCAGAAGAAGCTCTTCTTACGGCTACGCGCCTGAGTACCAGTACCATCATCATGTTTATCAACGTAGATAAAACCGTAACGTTTGCGATATTCGCCAGTCGTAAATGAGACGCAGTCGAGGCAGCCCCATGGGGTATAACCCATCAGATCAACACCATCAAGGGTGACCGCTTTCTTCATCTCTTCGACGTGCGCTTTCAGGTAATCAATACGGTAGTCATCGTTGATTTCACCGTTAGCTTCAACTTTATCGATCGCACCGAAACCATTTTCAACAATAAACAGCGGCTTTTGATAACGCTCATAAAGCACATTCAGTGAATAACGCAGACCTACAGGATCAATTTGCCAGCCCCAATCAGATGCTTTCACATGTGGGTTTTTCACACTGCCTGCGAAACCGGAAATCCCGTTACCTGACGAGACCGCATCTGCTTTAACCGCATTTGACATGTAATAACTGAAACCAACGTAATCACAGGTACCTTCTTTCAGGATCTGTTTATCTTCTGGTTCCATTTTGATGTTATAACCTTTACGTTCCCATTCTTTCAGGGCATATGAAGGGTATTCACCACGCATATGCACATCGCCAAACAAGAATCGATCATGCATCGATTCTTGTGCATACATCATGTCATCCGGATGGCATGAGAATGGATACAATGGCACAAACGAAATCATGCAGCCAATTTTGAAATCAGGGTTAATTTCATGGCCCAACTTCACCACTTTAGCGCTGGCAACCAGTTCATGGTGAACAACCTGATACATCATTTCTTCAGGGCGTTCATAATCAGTAAAAACAACACCAGAACAGCAATAGCCGAATAACGGATATTCATGGTTTTTCTGGTTATTGATTTCGTTAAACGTCATCCAGTATTTCACTTTATTTTTGTAGCGCTTCATGACCACTTCAGAGTAACGCACGAAGAAATCAATCACTTTACGGTTTGCCCAGCCGCCATACTCTTTAACCAGATGGTTGGGCATTTCAAAGTGAGACAAAGTAATAACGGGTTCAATGCCATGTTTCAGCAATTCATCAAACATGTCATCGTAAAACTGCAGACCTGCTTCGTTAGGTTCCAGCTCGTCACCGTGAGGGAAAATACGCGTCCAGGCAATCGAAGTGCGGAAGCATTTAAACCCCATTTCCGCAAACAGCGCAATATCGCCTTTGAAATGATGGAAGAAGTCGGTTGCTTCATGGTTCGGGTAATAGGTCCCCTCTTTTACTTCGCCAGTGATGACGCGATCAACTCCATGTGAGCCACCAGATAATACGTCACAGATGCTGGCGCCTTTGCCGCCTTCATTCCAGCCGCCTTCAACCTGATGCGCTGCAACTGCCCCACCCCATAAAAAATCCTTCGGCAACTGATTCGTCATGATCTTCAACTTCCTAATGACATAAATTAATAACTAGAACAACGCAATTTTTGTGCAGGCTACACTAGCCCATCATGGCCAGTGCATCTGCGAGAATTTTGTCACCACGCATCATGCCGTAATCCATGCTGTTGATGACTGCAATCGGTTTGCCTGCGGCATCAGCCTTTTTCTTGAATTCTTCAAATTTATATTTGATTTGAGGCCCCAGCAGACAGCAATCATACTTAGGCAATGTGTTATCGAATTCTTCCATCGCGACAGCAATAATTTCGGCTTCAATGCCTTTCTGAGCAGCCGCTTGCTTCATCTTGTTTACTACCATGCTGGTAGACATACCTGCAGCACAGCAAAGAAATATTTTTTTCATCTCAGCATCCTTAATATACCAACGCAGACTACGCGATTGAGTTAATCATACAACATGAAGAAACCGGTTGCAGTAACCGGTTTCATTTATTTGAAGCAGATCCCAAGAATGCAATCTGTTGGGATAAAATAACTAAGCCAATTTCTGTGTGCAAAAGTGTTGTGATTGCCTCCACATCTTAAAAACTCAAATGTAGCCTTTGGTGTACCAAACGCTGAGCTGTATCTATGCTCATGAGAAACAATTCTTATTAACAAATGTTGAGGCTATGCTTGATGTTCAACACCTCACGTAATCGATTTATTTTATTAGCGTTAAGTTGTTACTTCATTCTGGCGCTTGCCTGGATTTTTTTATCGGATCGGGTTCTGATTTTGCTAACTGATCAGGATACGATTGTGGAACTCTCTACACTGAAAGGCATTTTTTTCGTTTGTACTTCATCCGTGGTTCTTTTTTTTGTGCTACGTGCGGTCCCATCCGAAGTACAAATAAACCAGCAACCCAGCACAGATAATTTATTATTTTCAAGTATTATTTTCGGCAACCAGTCCCGCTGGCTGATATATGGTTTTGCAGTCATTATTTCTTCCATCATGGTTATCATACGGCTTTATATTCCAGTGGATATTACTACCCGACCGTTAATGATATTTTTTATGCTACCGATAATATTAAGTGCTCTTATCGGGGGGATCGGGCCTGGATTAGTTTCAACACTCATTTCAGCTCTAGGGATAGCGATCTTCGCTAATCCGCCTCTTTATTCTCTTGTTACACCAACTTATGTGCAGCTTCAGTGGGCATTTTTAGTTGTTAATGGTTTTGCTGTAAGCATTCTCAGTGCTTTGCTGCATCGTGCCATTACAAAACAAATGTTTGATCGTCATTTTCTTGATTCAATAATAAGTGGAACTTCAGACGCTGTTTTTATAAAGGATTCTAATGGGAAATACATATTAGCTAATACCGCGGCGGCTGACTTCGTAGGAAAAACACCAACCCAATTGCTTGGGGAATCTGATTTTTCATTATTTACAGAAGAATCGGCGCTTGAGCTTAAAGCCAAAGATCAGGAGATAATGAACTCTCATCATGTTCATACACATGTTGAACAATTGGTTGCAAAAAATGGAAATAAATATACTTTCCTAGTGACCAAGGGACCGGTTTTTGATTTGCATGGTAATGTTTTTGGTTTATTTGGTATTTCCCGTGATATTACTGAATTACAAAAAATATCAATTCAACTAAAAAACAGTGAGGAACGCCTTAATCTTGTTATTGATGCTATCAGTGATGGTGTATGGGATTGGGATGTTAAAACGGGACACGTATATCGTTCACCACGTTACTATGAGGTTATTGATGCTTTACCTGAGCAAGACACTCATGATTTTTCTTTTTTTGAAAAACTAATTCATCCCTGTGATTATCAGTATGTAATTCAAAGCATCAATGACCACCTTAATGGGAAATCATCATCTATTGATATCTCATTTCGCCTGATAACTTTATCCGGCCATAATAAAAATGTTAGAGTTAATGGTAAAGTTGTGGGGAGAAATGAACAAAATAAACCAATTAGAGTTATTGGCTCTCTTACTGATATTACAGAACATGAAAAATTGCTCGATGAACACAGATTAATCATTCATGAAGCTGGTGATGCAATTTGGATCGCAGACTCCAAAAGACATATTATTTTCGCAAATCCGGCAGCTTGTGAATTATCTGGTTATCCGTTTGATAAAATATCTAAATTGCTTGTAGACGATCTGACACCTGAACAAAGTAGAAATAACATTATTCCTTTCTTTGCTCGGCTTGATTCAGAAATACATGTTCGAGATGAATGGCCTTTATTAAAGTCAGATGGTTCAATTCTTACTGTCGAATTAACTGCTGTCAAAATGCAAGACGGTCGTTACATGGCTTTTGGTCGGGATCGAACAGAGCAGATTCTTGCCATGCAACAGTTAGCTGAAAACGAGCAGAAACTTGAACGTGTAATTGAAGGCTCAGATCAAGGGTATTGGGATTGGAATTTACAGACAAATCAATTTCAAGTCAGTGCACGGTGGGAAACCATGCTAGGTTATGAACCAGGAGAAATGGATGTATCATTGGAGCATTGGCCTGATATTGTTCATCCTGATGACTTGAAGGTGGCAATGACATCAATACAACAGCATCTGAATGGCTTAATTCCAACCCATTCAGTTGAATTACGTTGCCGCACAAAATCAGGTGGCTGGCGCTGGATCTATTCTACTGGTCGGGTTGTGAAGTGGGATGAGAATGGTAATCCGTTGATTATGTCAGGTACACATACCGACATAACCGATCGAAAAATTTTTGAAAAAATGCAAAAAGAAAGCTCTATAGTTTTCGATAATAGCGAAGAAGGAATCATATTAATTAATGCAGCAAAAAATATTACTAAAGTCAATGCTGCCTTTACCCATATTACTGGCTATACACCCGAAGATGTAATTGGAAAATCTGTAAAAATGATTGCATCAGAGCACTACAGTCATCCTTTTTATACAGATATGTGGGCTTCTTTACATCAGCATGATTTTTGGCGCGGTGAATTATGGAATAGACGTAAAAATGAAGAGTTGTATGCCATATTGCTGTCAATGTCTATCATTCGCGATGCACAAGGGAAAATAGAATATTATGTTGGTGTGTTCTCTGATATTACTCAGTTAAAAACTCATGAACATGAACTTGATCGAGTGGCTAATTATGACTCTTTGACTGGTCTGCCTAATAGGCGACTACTATCAGACCGGCTACAGCAAGCAATTAATCGCTCTGCCCGTAAAAATACATCTTGTGCCGTTTGTGTATTCGATCTTGATGGTTTTAAATCTATAAATGACAGATACGGACACACTATCGGTGATCTGTTATTAGTTGGTATTGCTGATAATCTAAAAATGGTATTGCGTCCTGATGATACCTTGGCAAGGTTAGGTGGTGATGAATTCGTTATTTTGCTTCCAGAAATATCATCTCAGGATGATTGCATTATAATACTCGAACGCATTCTTTCCGCTATTAATCAGAACGTACAATGTAAAGACAATATGATATTAGCTTCTGCAAGTATGGGCGTTAGTTTATACCCCGATGATAATGCGGATCCTGATACATTACTCCGCCATGCTGATCAAGCCATGTATCAGGCAAAAGAAGCAGGAAAAAACAGATATCAACTTTTTGATCCAGAAAAGGATCTGACGGCGCAAAGACATCGGAATCAACTTGAAATACTGCATGCAGCTTTAATGCAAAATGAATTTACTCTCTATTATCAACCCAAAGTTAATTTTTCCAGCAGTACTATTACTGGAGCCGAGGCTTTAATTCGATGGCAACATCCTGAACGGGGTATTATTCCACCCTCCGAATTTCTTCCTCATATTCATAGTAGCAACCTCGAGATAGTTTTCGGTGAATGGGTGATAAATTCTGCTATAGCGCAAGCAGAGGTATGGCATCAAGAGGGGCTGAAAATTAGCATCAGCATTAATGTCAGTGCAAATCATCTTTTGAAGCCAGGGTTTCATGACTTTTTACGCACAACATTAATAAAACACCCTAATGTTCCTCCCTCTTATATCGAGTTAGAAATTTTGGAATCAGCAGCAATTACTGATTTAGAACAAGCAGTATCTATTCTGCATGAATGTCGTAAATTAGGTATTCATTTTGCACTGGATGATTTTGGTACGGGGTATTCGTCACTTACGTACCTGCGTCGATTGCCTGTAGATACACTGAAAATCGATCAGAGTTTTGTGCGTGATATGTTGGAAGACAGTGAGGATTTAAGTATCGTCCGAAGTGTTATCCAGCTAGCTTCTGTTTTTGGGAAACAAGTGATTGCTGAAGGTGTTGAATCACTTGCTCATTGTTATAAATTAGAACAGCTGGGATGTAGCAATGTTCAGGGATACGGAATAGCGAAACCAATGAATGCTACTGTGCTCCCGGAATGGTGTAAAACTTGGCCTCAGACCGCATCACTGCATAAAAATTAACCCGGCATTTCGCCGGGTAGTTACAACTCAAATATTATTGAGGATGTTTTTTCTCACGTTTCACAGCGCGTTTTTCTTTCTGAGTCAACGCTGGTTTTT
>JAYSBB010000080.1:0-9615 GCA_041915645.1 Tolumonas sp. | reverse complement strand
CCCAATTTTCTCTTGGACGCTTATTTGAATAAAATCAGGATCGTCTTCAAGATCTCCAAATAAATACCCAATTGCCTTAAATCTTACGTTTAGCGATTTTTCATTTGCGACCAACACCAAGGCGCACACCATCGCTTTTTCTATTGGTGAATCTGTTGAGTTATACAGATTTTCAAGATGAAGAAGGGCTCTATTCAAATAGCTGTATGAGATTGCATTCAGAGAAAAATGAAACAATTCATCCATGGACAGATTTATTTCATAAGGGAGGATGTTTTCAAGTCGATAATCCTCCAGATCTGCTTTTCTAAGTGACTTTTCAAATTGCTCAGCCCATTTTTTGTTATCCATTTCCGTTACCCTCGAATTATTGATTTAAGTGGTGCGAAACCGCGACTACCAACAACTTCACCACCCTTTGCATAAACTGATTCAATCATCGCGTTCAGCTCGGCATCCACGGCCTGCTGCGTTTTCTCGATCTGACCGCTTAAGCACTTGGTGCAAATTTGCATTTCCAGCGATGACATGCTGGCTATGAACTTCGCTACTTGCGATGCCGGCTGAGCATCAACCAAGCATAATTTTTTCAATTCCTGCGGAGGCGGAGCAAAGTCCCGATCAGGATTTTTATCGGCAAGGTCGGTGATTGCCTCGCGGATAGCGTTTGCCGAAAAGCCTTTAAGCATTACTCCGTATGCCATGGCATTGCCGCGCAGATTTGAATTCAATTGATTTGAGCTTTTAGGCCAATAACCGGCCATCAATGGGATCAATTCATCGGCAATGAACACGGACATTCTGTCTGACACGGCCATAGCACCAGCGGTGACGACTGAGCCCATTGGAATAACATCAGAGCGGTTCATTGGGGTCATAAGTCACTCCCGATGCTCTGGCTGCCTGCTGTGCGGCGGCAATGTTACTAAGTGGTTTCTTGTTGCCGGTTACTCCACGTTCCAAGTTGGTTTTTTTGAGCTGCAGAGAATCCCATTTTTCACGCAATTTTGATGGAGCCTGGCAAAACTCTAACTCTCGACCTTCCTTGCAAACCCAGGCGAACAGGTGACAAATTTCGGAATGAGTGCGGCCGTCAGCGGTTCTCATCAATCGAACATCGTTAGCCCATCCAGCCAAGTTCGGTTCTTTAGGGGGTGGTAATTCCTTGTCGGTGTAAGCCTTAGCTCGTCTACTGGCTAACCATCTGGCGCAAATCAGATCGTCCGGTGTCCCCCACTTTTGGCTCTTGCCTCGCTTTTCACAAATCGCAGCCTCAGACGGAATTTTTTGCTCATCACGTTCAGGGTCGGGAATGGCGTCAGCCGTTCTCGGACCATAAATCTTTAGATCTTGATCTTGTTTTATATTGTTTATTGTAATTTGTTCTTCTTGTGCGGGTAGGTGTGCGGCTGGCTGTGCGGGTAGCTGTGCGGCATCACCCTCGCAGGCAGCGCCATTACTGGGTTTGTGTTGTGCGGGTAGCTGTGCGGCAGGCTGTGCGGGTAGTTGTGCGCCCTGATTGGAGCCATTTAGTGTCTGATAAGCATCATAATTGATGAATTTAACAACGGTCCCCTTGTCGGTTCCGTGGGTAGAAATTACATTTTCACGCTCAAGAAGTTTCAGCATGCGCACCACTGCATCACGCGATGTTGGCTTCTTGTTTCGGTCTTTCATACGCAAACCGATTTCGCTCGGAACGATCACCAACTCACCGCGCTCAAGGTTCCATTGACGGTCATGAAAATAAACCAATGTAGGCTTTGAGGCGGCCTGAGACAGCATTCGATGAAACAAGGCAAGCACATACACGTCATCAGCCCAGTCGTTCTTATAGAGCGATCGGTGCGTTAAATAGCATCCCGTTTTTTTATTGCTCATAACATTACTGAAAACCTCCCGCACAGGTGGCTTACCCTGTCGATTGTCTGGAAATAATTGAACTACGGTGTTCATGCTGGCACCACCTTCTGCACTTGATAACGTTTCGTAGCTGGCAGATAGATGATCTGTGCGCCAGACGTTGAACCCATCCAGCCTGCCTTTGTTTTCACATAACCAAGACGAGCTGCTTCTTTCTCAGCCGCTTTACGCGAACTGAATTTGCCTAAAACATCTCCGACTGCTACCATATCTTTAATCCTTTGTTGCTATCATTTGGATTCGTGCCTCGGGCTGCTACAACAGCGCCGGGGCTTTTTTATTAGTGATAAACCACTTCACGCTGCAAAGTTGGCACAACATGCAGCTCCCTTGATGGTTGGCACATGCAAATGCTCATTGAGTAACTAGCTTTAGAAATAAGGTCAGTTGTAATGAGGTTTCTCAGTGTCTCTAAAACCAGTTTTTCTTTATCCGCGTTATTCATTCTTATCCCTTGGTTATCGGTTTATGATTTCCAAGATCTCCTCGATGGATAATCCTGTTGTTCGAGAAGCCGCATTCACAAATCGCCAATACTTCTTAGGTGCTTCAACACTCATCATCTTCATGCCCTTTCTGATCAACTCAGGCGTGCCAGAGTTAGGGTTGGCATTTATCTCTGCGCAAGCGCAGTTCAGAACTGCAATAAATGGCCGCGTCTCTCTGACTCTCGGCCCCTCGATTTTTCTTTCTTTGGTCGCCATGGGTACTACCTCTATTGGATGTGGTGTCCGATTGGTTTTGTTATGCAGCTTCGCTGCTGGTTTCAACAGGGAACGGGTTGAGCTTTCCACCCGTAACCTCAGTAAGTTGTCTTGCCCTGTTTTCAGGGATGAGATCAGGCCACTGGCTTACAGCTCCTTTGGAGATGCCAAAGGCCTGAGCTGTTTTAATAGTTCCGCCGAAAAAACCGATAACATCAGATTTTCTAGCGGTCATCTTTCTTGGTGCCATATTTAACGCCTTGGGTTACTTTTCTAAACAGTGTAGATGATAAGCAATATGAGATCAACATAAGTTAAGATTGCTAAACACCATTTAACTGGGATTCATGATGGAAACTCGCGGATCACGAATAAAACAAAGAAGAGTCGAACTTGGGATAACACAGCCAACGGTTGCCAAATTTATGGGGATCGAAAGTAGAGGCGCAGTTTCTCAATGGGAGAGTGATTTAAGCAGACCAAAAAACATGGAGCGGCTGGCTGAGATATTAAAAACAAATACCACTTGGCTTGAAACGGGAAAGGGTGAAAAGGAAGCGAGAACTGCAACCGTAAGCTCATCCGGTGATGTGGTATTCCCAGCCATAGATTTAGTAAGCAAAAAAATACCCGTTATTTCTTGGGTTCAAGCTGGCGCCTGGAATGATATTGGCTGTGATGACCCTGCAATGACTTGCTCAGAATGGATGGAAACTTCATCTGACGTATCAGAACATGCTTTCGCGTTGGTAGTTCGTGGGGATAGCATGACAAACTCAAGCAACCCTCGAAGCATTCAGGACGGAGCGAAGGTTGTAGTCGAACCAATATTTGATCCAGAACAACTAAACAGGAAAATTGTTGTCGCAATGCTTGAAGGATCAAGTGAAGCCACGATAAAAGAGTTTATACAGGATGGGCCTGTTAAGTTTTTAAAACCACTAAACCCCGCTTACCCATCAATGCAGGTAAACGGTAACTGCCGAATAGTTGGTGTAGTTAAACAAATCGTAATTGATTTGTAGCAGACAATAAGCACATAAGGATATCAAAATGAAAAAACTGGTTTTAATGTTTATCGCTTTACTATCAATCACCGCCAGCACTGCATCATTTGCTGGCAACTGCCAACATGACTGGGATCGCGCATCAGATGGTTCTCGCTGTGGTGGTCGATCTTCCGACTCTCGCCCTGGTGGTGATTAGAGTTTAGCCAACACCCTATCAAGGCTGCCATTCGGCGGCCTTTTTTGTCCCCGAAAATCAACGCATCAATTCAATAACCCAGTTAGAACAACCTTATTTAGAAAAGTAAGAAAAAATAATGCTAAGTTTTTTGATATTTCTATTGACTGGCAATGTTTAGTAAACTAACCTTTATCACATCAGCAGCACAGAGTGCGGCGAGAGAACAAACCGGAGTGAGTCACCTGACGACTCAAGCGATACGCGATGTAATGCAAAGCTGCATCAGAGAGCTTTCCCTTACCCCGCGAACAGATTGAAACCTTCCGTCAAATCTTCGGATTTTTTGACGCGGGAAAACTCAACCTGAAATCGCCGTTCTTTCCGTATCAATCCGTCGATACGGGACAATCTGTGGAAACGAGACTGATATCTCAGTGAGCAGCAGTCATGGAATCAGCGAAACCCGATGCGGAGAGTATCGGCCAGAGTTGATATGAACTGTGTAACGTTTGTTTGGTCTCTAAAACTCGCTTGTAAAAAGCATCGGCGTGGCGAGGTTAATCAATAACGCTGATCAAAGCCCATTCGATGAGTGGGCAGCGGGGATTGCACTGAATGCGCAGGCTGATGCGAATGAGGATCGTAACGAGGCGGTGATTTTAAATCACTTGCTGGTCTCTATTTACGAGGAAGTCCGAGGGGGAAGCCAAATAACTGCTAACACCAGAAATGCCGTGATCAGCTCCGGCCAGTGCAATCCACCGCTGTATTCGTAGTACAGCAACAAACCCTAATCCGCTATGAATTTGGGTTCAAATACTGCGGCAGTGAGGCTCTGCCTAAGGCTCTTTAGTGAAGTTGAAAATGGTCATATGAAAAGGCTTGGCGACAGGCCTTATCTGAAAGCGCACTACCGGTCATTCAAATCCAGCTTATTTGAACCGACAAAAAAGCACGGATAGTGCGCTCCCAGATAGTCAGCTATCAACCAGTTTTATCCCATGTGTTCAGCCCTCTCCGGAGGGCTCTTTTTTGGAGGAAATGGAATGAATCTAGGCAAAGAAGAATTATCGCGGCGGGTAAAAATCACAATCCCGCTGCTTGAGCAGGTTGCAAGTCTGTCTGCCAAAAGACCGAAAAAGCATTACTGGCGTGAAATTGAAGCCAAACGCGAAGAGTTGGAGTTAGCTCGCGAGTTTGAACTATGAAGCTGGTCTTCATATTTATCGCAGCAGTCGTTCTAGTTACTGCCACCCTGCCCCTGATTTACCAATAAAAAAGCCCGCCATGCCGGGCGAGCTTAGTAAGGCCTGTCTCAGACACCACATCCAATAAAACCTTAATTTGGAGGTTATATGAAACACACACTTAACGCAATCCTGCATCTGCCAAGTGCAATATCGGCAGACCTGAAAGCAAGAGATGAAAAGCGCCGCCGCGCTCGCATCTATCGAAATATGCAGCAGTCTGTCGAACCAATTCGTCACACACCAGCCATTCAATCTGGCATTGAAACCTACAATCTGTGGGGGTGAATGATGACAACTGAAATGCAGCAATTTTGTATAGATATCCTGCCAATTGTTCAGGCTGGAGCGAAGGGATACAGAATTGGATACGAATGCAAAGGCGGTGAAAAATTTCTGTTTGCGGTTAATGGCGATGAAGACTTTGTGTTTACTCCTGAATTGAAATATTTCGCCGCAAAACCACGGCTTACTGTTAACGGATTTGAAATTAACCGGGGTGAACTAGAAATCATACCAAACGGGGCAATCATCTACCTTCCTGACGTTATCAGTGGTGATTACAAGGAAGATGAGTTTGACGATGAGTCTCGGCGCTTATTGAAGGCCTTCGAGAATGGCATTGTATTTTTGAATAAAGCGGATGCGATAGCGTGTGCCAAGGCAATGCTTGGTATTGATCCTAGCACTACTGAGCTGGAGGGTGAATCATGCAAGCCGTAATTAACCATCTCAATGATAATTTCGTCAGAACGTTTGATGTTAACGCCAATGCGGCTGACGGACTTGCTGATGAATTAGGCAAGCAGCAATCAATCGATGAACGTTGGGATACTTGGCGAACTGAAAAATGCGCTTTCGTTGAAAGAGTAATCCTGAACGGCGGCAATTATGAAGGCATGTCGCTGCTATCCATCATCTGCAATACCACTTGGCACAACGGTATCACTGAAACTGAAATCGATTCACAGCTTAAAGCGCACATGAAAGTGATGATGGAATCACCGGATAGCGTCGAAGGTACAACCGCGGCAAAGCTGTTTAACCACATTCTGCGCGATCAGATAACAGCCCAAGTTGCTGAGCGAATTGATCTAGAAGTGCAAACGAGCCGCATGAAATCATCATGGAGATCGTCATGAATGCACAAGTGGAAACCGGAATAGTCCGCGATCCGCAGTCAGGCATCATCCTTTCTATCCCCAACGGCGTTTATCACGACATCACCAACGAAGAGTATCACTCAGGCCCAGCGGTAAGTAAAAGCCAACTGGATGATATCGCCATTTCTCCCGCTGTGTACCAGTGGAAGAAAACGGCGCCAGTTGATGAGGAAAAGTTAACCGCACTGGATATGGGAACCGCCCTGCACTGCCTGCTGCTTGAACCTGATGAATTTGAAAGCCGATTCATCATCGCGCCAGAGTTTAACCGCCGAACCACGATCGGAAAGGAATCAGAAAAAGCATTTCTTGATGATTGCAAGGCAATCGGTAAAACGGTGATGACCTTTGAAGAAGGTAGGAAGCTGCGATTGATGCGAGAAAGCGTATTCGCTCACCCAGATGCGCGGTGGCTACTTGAGCAAGATGGGTATTCTGAATCGTCTATCTACTGGACCGACGAAGAGACTAGCGAGCAATGTCGGATCAGACCAGATAGATATCTGAAAAATATCCCTGTGATTTTTGATGTAAAGAAAACGGCTGACATTGGTCGATTTAGCACTCACGCCGAAGAGTTTCGCTACTACGTTCAAGATGCGATGTATTCAGAAGCCTATGAAAAAACCTTCAATGAACGACCTGATTTTCTATTCCTAATGGTTAGCGACACGATTGATTGCGGACGCTACCCGGTCAGGGTGCAGCCCTTGGAAGATGAATGGAAGTTAGTGGGTTTTGAAACGTGGCATAGCAACCTACGCACCTATCACCAGTGCAAGTTAAATAATGACTGGCACGACATGAACCCAATCAGCCGCCCTTATTGGGCCAAAAGGAAAACAGCATGAGCCAGATAACAGCACTTCAGCAGGCTGCCAGTGAGCAGTTTGCAACAAACTATCCGACCGTTGTTCAGCGAGGGATTGACGAAAGCACATGGGGCGCTCTGTGTAACACCATTTATCCCGGTGCAAATCCAGACTCCATCATTATGGCAGTCGATTATTGCAAGGCGCGTAAGTTAGACATCATGCTCAAGCCGGTTCACCTGGTGCCAATGCAGGTTACCGATGCACGGTCCAAGGAAAAAATCTGGCGTGATGTACCAATGCCAGGTATCGGCATGTACCGCATACAGGCGGATCGTTCTGGTAATTATGCGGGTGCCGACGAACCTGAGTTTGGGCCAATGGTTACTCAGGAATTTCAAGACGCTTACACCACAGGAAAAATGGTTCGTGTCACATACCCTGAGTGGTGCAAGTACACGGTTTACAAGTTCGTTAACGGTCAGCGTGTCGCGTATATAGCCAAAGAATACTGGATCGAGAACTACGCAACGCAAAGCAGTAAAACTGATTGCCCTAATGCAATGTGGAAAAAGCGCCCATGCGCTCAACTGGCAAAATGTACCGAGGCACAGGCATTGCGTAAGGGGTGGCCGGAAATCGGCAACGAACCAACCGCCGAAGAAATGGAGGGTAAGACATTCATCACTGATGAGCGTGATATCACTCCGCAACCAGCGCGCATTACTCAGTCGTCAACAGTTGCAGATCGCATGAGGGCTGCTATCGATACAGATGTAACACCGGATGTTCCGCAGGAATTAACTCCAGATAAAAAAGAAAAACTAAATCAGTTACTTTCACAGATGGAGTTGTGCGAAAGCATTGCAGAACTTAAATCGGTAGCTGATCAAATGGCATACGTTGGCGTTTTACCAGACCAAGAACGTCATCACGCCACTGAGGTTTACAGAAAACATACATCTCGCATCAAGGCAGCCATTGAAGCAGAACACGACATCCCCGTTTAACCCCTAGCCCTTCGGGGCTTTAATCAGGACACCACTATGGAACCACAACTGACACCGGGCGCGGCGGCAAACCTCGCCCATAACTCTTTATCGTCTCAAATCACTGCACTACTTAGTATCACATCTGGATCAGTTCAAGCACAACTCGAAAGTCTGTCTTCAAGTCTTACGTCCAACATGGGTATGATCATTGAGTCGTCAAATAGTCAGGTTGATGAGATTGATACCCTAATTGATCAACTCGAAGCGCGTGACAAGGAAATCGATGATCTGAAAATCAGCCTATCCAGATCGCAGGCCGATGTTCGGCAGATGATTTCCGCCCGGCGTGAAGATGAAAGCAAAGTTAAATCGATCGAAGCCAAATATGAGCAAGTCATTCGCCAGCGCGATAACTACATGGCGGACTCCAAAGAGCTTGGTGGTCTCCGAGCCGAGGTGAAACGGCTAAAAAATCAGGTCGAACGTAATAAGGAGACGGCAGAGAAAGAGTCGTCCAAAGCATCACGACTTGAAGCACAGTTAAGCAGCCTTCGCAGCAAGATGCTACCCACTCACGAAGCAGTGAAAGGCTGTGTCGATTTAATGCGGTACGTTAGAAATTCGCTGATTTTTGAAGGATTATCGCCAGAAGAAAGTCTCGATATCAAAGGGCGTACATTCCACATTTACCGCCGCCCCGGAAACATCAAAGACGCCTATCGCTCCAGTGATAATGACGATGATGTATCACGCGATCACATGTATTACTTCCGTGTTGAAACGCATGACGGTGTTCATTTTGATGTTATGCCGCTGGCGTCCGGTGAAGTAGCTGTTACCAGCCTAGTTAAAGGCGTCCCAGCTGAACTTAAAAAATACATTAAGTCGCTGTTTGCGAAAGAGACGCTTTATAACAGTGAGCAAGTAGTTATGCGATCTGATGCCCTCACCCAACGGCTTGACGAGATCACCAAAACTTTGCCGGCTCTTGAAGCACTTAAAAGCGGCATGACACACCAACTCATCACCAACAAAGTTATCACCGCTAGTCGCGTTAATACCAACAAGCAGAAACGGAGGGCAGCATGAGCTATGACATTTGGGGTAACCCACTACCTCGCGGACATTGTGAAGTACATCCTCACGTTCATGAGGAATATCCGTGTTCCGTTTGCATGGCAGAAAAACAGCAGCGACAACAGCGCGATCAGCAAAGTGAAGCTGAATACTACATGCAGATGGAAATAGACAATCTGAAACGTGACATAGCCGAATACAAAAAGGAATCAAGCGATAAAACAGGTGAAATACTCAAGATGAAGGATGTTCTATGGGGTGTTCTAGCGATGATCGATGAATCATGGGGCGCTTCATCTGATGCAGAAATCGCACTGGTTGATGACATAAAAGCCCTATTGAAAGGTGGTGAATGATGGCATTCGCAGGCTCTAAAACAAACGCTGAGTTCCGTGATATGACTCAGACACCAACCTATTTATTTAAAGCACTAGATGCAGAATTTAACTTTTGCCTCGATGCGGCTGCAATCCCGGAAACGGCACTGGTAGACAAGTTCATCACACCAG
>JAYSBB010000079.1:0-9682 GCA_041915645.1 Tolumonas sp. | reverse complement strand
GTTATCGAGGATAAATTACCGTCCGAAAAAGTGTTTAGGATTTAAGCAGCCAGCCAAGGTTTTTGAAGAAATGAGGCTAGCCGCTTAAATTGGAGAGTGTCGCACTTCGGACTTGAATTCGGGACTCTTCATTGGTTGCATCGGGAAATTCATCCTGAAAAATGCCGAATTCTTGTGCTCCATCATTCTGGTTCATTCTTTACACCAGACGGTCGTGTTCATATTAAATATATTATCAGTGATATTTGACCTCAGATATCCTTTGGCAAGGAGATTTAATATCAAACTGAACATGTTATCTTCGTTAGTTTTTATGTTATTAATCAGAAATTCAATAGATACTTTTCCAAGCTTTTTAACTTCAGAAAGTAAATATATTTGAACTGACGTGAGGTGCTTAGAGCCTGAATAACGATGAAGTAGTTTTAGATTGTAAAGAATCGGGTTAATACGGATCTGTTTTTCTGTAACAAGGATTAACGGGAGCCCATTTTGTGTTGATTGCGCTCTTTTAGCTTTGAAGCGTTCGATAAAATCGGCATCATTCGTTTTTTCAATCGGCTTAATTTCCAGAAACTGGATCCCATTTACGGCGTGGTTGATTTTAAAATCTGGAGTGTAGGGGCAAGGTCTTCCATTGAATTGATAGAAAAAACCTTCGGGCTGAGCTTCATATGAGGTGATGTCATGAGAATACTCAAGATGGAAACATGCATCGAATTCAAGTGCAGATTCAACAGTAAAGACTGTATCCATTTTTGCACTTACGAATTTGAAAAGATTTTTTACGCGGGAATGACCAAGGTGTCGTCGATACATAACTCACCCCATAAACTGTAGTTTTCCTACAACAAATGTAGACTATGTCAGCTTATGGGGCAAATTATGTCATTTTACAGCTGATTTATGCCAAGTTATGGCTTAAACCATATAATATGGCGGTGAGGGAGGGATTCGAACCCTCGATACGTTGCCGTATACACACTTTCCAGGCGTGCTCCTTCAGCCACTCGGAAACCTCACCATATTTTAGTCTATGGGAAACGCACTGCGTATTACCCTTTCGACGGGGCGCTACTCTAGGTCAAAGGGCATATATGGTCAATGCTTTTTTGTGAAAAAATCATCGTACTAGGCGGTTTTCCTGCTCATCCGTATAATCACTGTTCAGATTGGTAAAAAGGTAAACAATGAATGCGGCTGCAAGTAACGTGTGAAGATCGATTGGGGCTAACCAGAGAGCTGCTAGCACAATTAGAAGCTAACCAAATTGATCTGCGCGGCATCGAAATTGACGTGGCGGGGATTATCTATCTACATCTGCCCGATGTTGATTTTGCCAACTTGCAGAAATTGTTACCCGATTTACGCCGTATTGCGGGTGTGACTGACGTAAAGACGGTCGCATATATGCCATCAGAGCGTGAACACCACGAAATCAAGGCATTAATGAAAGCATTGCCTGATCTGGTTTTTGCTCTCGATATTAAAGGGCGTCTGACACAGGCCAACGATGCAGTGCTGAATATTCTGCGGTTATCACTGAAAGATATACAAGGTGTTCAGGCCGGCAGTTTTCTCAAAGGTTTTGCTTTTCTGCAATGGTTTGCATCGGGCAATCCCCAACCGGAAACGTGCAAACTGATTTTTGCCAGTGAAGAGTTTCTGGCCGATATTCTGCCGATCTCTATTCCTGATTCACAAGGCGTTGAGCATTTAGCGGGGGCAGTGGTAGTGCTGAAGTCAGCACGACGGGTCGGTCATCACTTTAATTTATTACACAGTTATGACGACAGTAGTTTCGAGCAGTTCTGCGCTGAAAGTCAGGTAATGCAACAGCTCTTACATCAGGCTCGGCGTTTCGCGATGCAAGATCAACCTTTACTGATCATGGGCGAAACCGGGTCAGGGAAAGAAATGTTGGTGCGGGCCTGCCACCGGGCAAGCTTGCGGGGCAATGGCCCACTGTTGACGTTGAATTGCGCCGCATTACCCGATGATGTGGCGGAGCATGAATTGTTTGGTTCTGCTGCCGGTGCATTTGGCCCTGATTGGCCGGGTAAGATGGGCTTACTTGAGCAAGCCAGTGGTGGTGCTTTCCTGCTGGATGAAGTCGCTGAGATGTCACCACTGCTGCAAAGTAAATTATTACGTGTGCTGCAAGATGGTCGTTTCCATCGCGTCGGGCAGGAAAGCGAAGTGGCAGTGGATGTCCGACTTTATTGCACCACGCGGAAATCGCTGGCAGAACAGGTGCGCAAAGGGTTGTTTCGGGAAGATCTGTTTTTCCGCCTCAATGTCTTGACGCTGGAAATGCCGACATTGCGGCAACGCTTAGCCGACATCATGCCGCTTGCACAACAGTTTTGTAGCCGGATCAGTGATGAATTACAACGTCGTCGTCCGCGTTTTTCCCGTTCGATGACCGAGTTCTTAAACAGTTACCCCTGGCCGGGAAATGTGCGTCAGCTGAAAAATGCGTTGTATCAGGCGCTAACCTTGCTGGAAGGCGAGGAACTGACGCCTGATATGTTGCGTTTACCGTTGATGGATGCCCATGAATCAGCCGCAGAGCAGTGGTTTGAAGGAGCTTTACCCGAAGCCACCAAACGCTTTGAGCGCCTTATGCTAGAGCGGCTTTACCCACTTTATCCTTCCAGTCGGCAATTGGCGCAGCGCTTGGGGCTTTCACACACGGCGGTAGCGAATAAATTGCGTGATTATGGTTTAAACAAAACAGATGCAACATGACGGGCTGCCAAGGCCCGTATTGCTATTCTGCAGTGTCGATCGGCTGTGAGATCAAATTGATATCCCGATCATCAATTTGCAGATACCAGAGATCAGTATTCCAGTCGCCCAACACAATCCGGCGGACTTTTTGACCATTATTCAATGACAATTTATGGATCATGGGGCGATGCGTATGACCATGGATCATCAAGGTTGCCTGATGTTGTGCAAAACAATCATTCACGCTGCTTGGAGTAACATCCATGATGCTGCGACTTTTTTGTTGCTTACCTTTGTGGCTGCCTTGGCGGATTTGTTGGGCAATCTTGACCCGACGTGATAACGGTAAATGTAAAAACACCCACTGCAGCCAAGGCCAGCTGGTAATGCGCCGAAAGCGCTGATAGGCCTCATCATCTGTACACAGCTGGTCTCCGTGCAACAATAATGTTTTTTCTCCGGCTAATTCGCACGAATAAATCGGCGGTAACAGCGTCATGCCACATTCATGGGCAAAACGTTTTCCGATCATGAAATCGCGGTTGCCATGAGAATAGAATAATCGGCAGCCCTGTTCAGAAAGTGTTTTTAACGCCAAGGTAATTTGTTGTTGCAGTGGCGATTGCTCATCGTCACCGATCCAGAATTCGAACAGATCGCCGAGAATATACAGTTCATCCGCCTGCGTAGCTTTCGTGGCTAAAAAATGAATAAAGGCGTTAGTCAGGTCAGGGCGGGCTTCACTGAGATGCAGATCAGCAATAAAAAGTTTCGTCATGAGAGTTCATTAAAAGAGCCATACCGCAGTAATACGGTATGGCAGACTGATTATTCAGCGATAGTCACGTTTTTGATAACCACGTCTTCTTTCGGTACGTCCTGATGCATACCGTAACGGCCGGTTTTCACCGCTTTGATCTTGTTGACGATGTCCATGCCGTCAGTAACTTGAGCAAATACGCAGTAGCCCCAGCCAGAGATTGATTCAGATTTGAAATCCAGGAAGGTGTTGTCAGCTACGTTGATAAAGAATTGCGCAGAAGCAGAATGTGGCTCTTGAGTACGCGCCATGGCGATGGTGCCTACTTTATTGGAAAGACCATTGTTAGCTTCGTTCTTGATCGAAGCGCGGGTATCTTTTTCTTCAAAACCTGACGCATAACCGCCACCCTGGATCATGAAACCATCGATAACACGGTGGAAAATAGTGCCGTTGTAATGACCATCACGGCAGTATTGCAGGAAGTTTGCTGCAGTTACTGGTGCTTTGTCGTGGAACAGTTCCAGAGTGATATCGCCGAAATTAGTGTGCAGGGTAATAGACATGAGCTCGCCTCTTGAGAATTTGTCTGTTGATTCTAGCGTATGCGGCGGTGACACAAAAGCAACATGTTAAATCTCAGTTACTACCTCGTCCGACCTTTTGTTACTAACACCATGCAAAGTGAAAGGAAACCAAAGGTGCAATCTGTAGCTCACTTCTTTAGAATGTTGCCATTATTATTCGATACGGTGACATTATGCTGAAGATATACAACACCCTGACGCGCCAGAAAGAAGAATTTAAGCCAATCCAGCCCGGCAAAGTGGGCATGTACGTCTGTGGTGTTACTATCTACGATTTATGTCATATCGGTCATGGTCGCACATTTGTTGCCTTCGATGTGGTCGTACGTTATCTGCGTTATCTCGGTTATGACGTGACCTTTGTGCGCAACATTACCGATGTCGATGACAAGATCATCAAGCGTGCTGCTGAAAATGCTGAAAGCTGCGATACATTAACCGAACGCTTGATTGCCGAAATGCACGCTGATTTCGATGCACTGAAATTACAGCGCCCGGATATCGAACCACGTGCCACTCAGCATATCGGTGAAATTATTGCGTTGGTGAACTCACTGCTTGAGCAGAACTATGCCTATGTTTCCGATAACGGTGATGTGCTGTTCTCCATCGACAGTTTCCCTGAATATGGCCGTTTGTCGGGGCAGGACATCGAGCAACTGCAGGCCGGTGCGCGCGTCAATGTAGAAGAAAGCAAACGCAATCCGATGGATTTTGTGCTGTGGAAGATGTCGAAACCGGGCGAACCAATGTGGGATTCGCCATGGGGTGCGGGTCGCCCTGGTTGGCATATCGAGTGCTCGGCGATGAATTCCAAACATTTGGGGCATCATTTTGACATTCACGGCGGCGGTTCCGATCTTCAATTCCCGCATCATGAAAACGAAATCGCGCAGAGCTGCTGTGCGCATCACACACCATACGTGAATACCTGGATGCACTCCGGCATGGTGATGGTTGATGAAGAGAAAATGTCTAAATCACTGGGTAATTTCTTCACTATCCGCGATGTGCTGAAAGTTTATGATGCCGAAACCGTGCGTTACTTCTTGATGTCAGGTCATTATCGCAGCCCGTTGAATTACTCTGATCTCAACCTGCAGCAAGCACGCGCGTCGCTGGAACGTCTATACACCGCACTGCGTGGTGTCGAGGATGGTCAGGAGCAAGCAGCGCTTTCAGCACCGTTTGATGAACGTTTCAAAGCCGCAATGGATGATGACTTCAATACACCGGAAGCCTATTCCGTGTTGTTTGATTTAGCGCGTGATCTGAACCGCACCAAACAAGAGTCTGCTTCTGATGCATCAGCTTTAGCAGCTTGCCTGCGTCGTCTTGCCGGTGTGTTAGGTCTTCTGCAACAACAACCGGAGCAATTCCTGCAATCTGGTGCTGCCGCTGTTGCGGATGATGTTGCAGAAATTGAACTGTTGATCAAAACCCGTAATGACGCGCGCGCCAGTAAAAACTGGGCGTTAGCCGATGAAGCGCGGAACAAATTAACCGAGATGGGTATCGTGCTGGAAGATGGTGCGCAAGGCACTACGTGGCGCCGTAAGAGCTAAATCACATCTCTTACACTCGATAAAAAGGCTGGCCGAAACAAACAGGCCGGCCTTTTTTATTTAAAACCCAGCATATGATAGTGATCGACTAAATTACGGTATTCCGCAGTTTTGCGGACTTTAGCTAAGGCTTTCTGATAATTGTTTATCACGTTATCGCTGGTGGAGCGATTAAATGCAAAGCAATCGGTCATTTTCTGCAAAACTAATTCTTTAGGGTAATCGACCGGGCTTAAACCCATTTGCTGTATGGTGGTATAAACCACGGGTTCATAAGCGGCAATCATGTCAATTTTTCCTGACTGCAACAGACGAATCAGTTGCTCGGTATTTCGGGCTTTGACTAACCGACTTTTATTGTAGGTTTTTGCAATAACAACATCTTCAGCAATATCCGCACGGATAACGCCAATTGTCAGATCATTAATGGCAGAAGTTGAGGTTAGATCGAAATTGTCTTTTTTTCGTCGAAAGAGTGCCACACCCGCTGTGCTGATCGGGCAAACCCATTTAAACATATTTTCACGATCTGCCGTTCGTGAAGTAGCAAACAACACACTGCCTGGTTCTGTTTGCGCGATATAATAGGCGCGCGCCCATGGTAAAAACTTGATTGGTTGTTGCGGTTCGTCCAGCTGTCGCCAAATTAATTTCAGTAACTCAACCGAAAAACCAGCTGCTTTTTGCCCTTCATCTTCATAATTTACTGGTGGGTTTTGTTCACTAATAAAAGTTAATGGCATTGGCGCCGCATTGGCCAGCGCGATGAATGTATATGCGGGGAGCAGCCAGGATAATTTCAATTTGGTGTTCTCCGAAAAATATATTTTACAAAAAGACATAACACATCCCATAAGGGATATAGTTGATAGTATCAGTAATAGCAAATAATCGCCTATTTACAAATAGTTAGTTAGCTATGGTGTATATAAAATGAAGATTTTGTTGATTGAAGATGATGCATTGTTGCTGGGTGGATTACAAAAAGCACTGGAACAACAGCAATATTGTTGTGATGTAGCGACCAGTATAAAAACAGCGCAGCAGCATACATTGGATGATTATGAGTTGATTATCCTCGATCTTGGGCTGCCGGACGGTGATGGATTAACGCTGTTAAAACAATGGCGTCAACAAGGCTGTAAGTTGCCTGTCTTAATTTTAACTGCTCGTGATTCGTTAGATGAACGAGTAAAAGGTTTGGATCAAGGTGCTGATGATTATTTGATCAAACCATTTGCTTTGGCTGAGCTTTTGGCACGAGTACGCGCATTAATGCGCCGTCGTTTTGAGAAAACAGAAAACTCACTGCTGTTCGGTTCATTAAAACTAGATATGACACATCATCAGGTTTGGCTAAACGAACAAGAATTGACACTTACACGCATGGAATACGCCATTCTGCGACGCTTGATGTTACATCCGGGCAAAACGGTACAGCGTGACCGCTTACAGCAAGACCTCTATGACTGGCATGATGATATTGGCTCCAATACGCTGGAGGTTTATATCCATCATCTGCGTCGCAAAATTGGTGCTGGCACAATTAAAACTATTCGGGGTGAGGGTTATCGGCTTGAACAATAACAAGAAGAGTAGTTTATCCCGGAGATTGCTGATTAGTTTGGGCGCTATCATTTTCATTACTCAAACCATCACTATTGCCTGGTTATTGCACGAAGATCGGGAATTATTAGAACGTACATTACGTCGTCTGGGGCAGCCAGAATCAACATTACATCTGCTACATGGTACAAACAGAGAGATGTTGAATGCGTTGTTGGTGCCAACAGCCATCGAGTTTTTACTCAGTTTAGTTGTTGCATGGTTCATGATTAATTGGATCGTCGCGCCATTAAAGAAATTAACAGATCAATTACAAGAACGCGGCGTGGAACAATGGCAACCCTTTGATGTGGGGGGGCGTAGTACCGAAGTGGAAGCCATTACCGGCGCACTAAATGGTTTAATGCAGAAACTTCAGCAGGCATTTCAGCGAGAGCGCCAATTTACTGCTGATGTATCACATGAACTCAGAACGCCAATTGCCGGAATTCGGTTAAATCTCGAGTTATTGGCATTACAACATTCTGCAGAAATAGATCCGCTTATTGCGCGTCTTGATGGTATGCAACATACCATCGAACAATTGCTGACCATGGCGCGTTTAGAGCAACAAATGGTTATGGGGCTGCAAACTCAGGTTGATTTGGTTCAAGAAGTTATCTTACCTGTTCAACATGAGCTTACTGAGTTATTGCGGCCTCGAATGCAAACTATAACTTTGCATATTCCTGATTCAATGATGGTTATCGGCGATAAGACCTTATTGCGCATGCTGATAAGAAATCTGGTTGAAAATAGCCACCGATATGCGGATCGTGGTTCGGCTGTGAGCATTCATTTATCAGAGGTAAACGGTTGTCCGCAATTGCGCGTTCAAGACGTTGGTGCGGGTGTTGATGATGCGGTTATTCTTTCATTAACCAATGCATTCCAACGTTTTGATCAACGAGGAAATGGGGTAGGGCTCGGGTTAAATATTGTTGCCAGAGTCTGCGCTTTGCATCAAGCCACGCTGCGTATTGAGAACCATCATGAACCACATGGTCTCATCGTTGAAATTACCTTCCCACCAATAAATAATCAGCAGTAAATAAAAAGGGCTGAAATAGTTCAGCCCTATAATTCATGTATCTACGCAGCTTAGCTGTGGTATTGCTCACAAGCTTGCAGTGTATTTTCAATGAGTGTGGCAACGGTCATCGGGCCAACACCACCCGGAACGGGAGTGATAAAGCTGGCGCGCTGTGCTGCTGTTGCATATTCCACATCGCCGACGAGTGTGCCGTTAGATAAACGGTTAATGCCGACATCTAATACGATCGCACCAGGCTTGATCCATTCACCAGGAATGAATTCTGATTTACCTACTGCAACCGCCAGGATATCAGCCTGACGCACAAACTGTTCTAAGCCGTTGGTAAAACGATGACAAGTTGTCGTTGTACAACCAGCCAGTAACAGCTCCAGCGTCATTGGGCGACCGACAATATTTGACGCACCGACGATAACTGCATGCATACCTTTTAATTCTACCCCGGTGCTTTCAAGCAGGGTGATCATACCTTTAGGGGTGCAAGGACGCAGTGCAGGAATTCGCTGGGCTAAACGGCCCACATTGTAAGGATGGAATCCATCGACATCTTTATCGGGAACAATACGCTCGATCACTTGTGTTGAATCGAGGTGTGCCGGAAGTGGTAGTTGAACTAAAATACCATCTACCGCTGGATCCGCATTTAATGTATCGATCAGAGCAAGAAGTTCATCTTGCGTGGTTGTTGCCGGTAGATCGTAAGATCTGGAAATAAAGCCCACTTCTTCACAAGCACGGCGTTTACTGCCGACATAAACCTGTGACGCAGCATCTTCACCCACTAATACAACCGATAAACCGGGCACTCGTAAACCATTTGCCTTTCGTTCCGCGACGCGGGCAGCTACACGCTGACGCACAGACAGGGCAATCGCTTTTCCATCAATGATTTTTGCAGACATACCTTCCACTCACCTTGCTTTGCTGGGCGTATTGTCGCATTTTTTTTACAATAAGGTTAGTGCATAAACAAGTGCTTACCTTAGTCGTTTAATATCTGAACACTCGACTCTTTTTCATTAAAAAGAGTTTGACGATCAAGGGGAGAGTCTATAATATCCGCCTCCGTTGTCGGACGCCTACAACAGAACAACAGTCGGTGATTAGCGCAGCCCGGTAGCGCATCTGGTTTGGGACCAGAGGGTCAAAGGTTCGAATCCTTTATCACCGACCATTTCTTCCAGTGCGCCCTTAGCTCAGTTGGATAGAGCAACGGCCTTCTAAGCCGTGGGTCACAGGTTCGATTCCTGTAGGGCGTACCAACGATAAGTTGTCGCTTTGAGTGGTAAGGCAACACAGTTCGATGGTGGCTATAGCTCAGTTGGTAGAGCCCCGGATTGTGATTCCGGTTGTCGTGGGTTCGAGCCCCATTAGCCAC
>JAYSBB010000078.1:0-9794 GCA_041915645.1 Tolumonas sp. | reverse complement strand
GTTCGAAGAGTTTTTTCTTGTTCATGTGACTATGTTGACGGCTTGGGAGGATCCATCAACCCCCAAAAGGGGATCAAGAGACGATCGTCACATTCGGCTGTCAATGGGGGACGGGTGAACGGTTACCATGTCACGAGGCGACCTGCTTGGCCTTGGTTTTATGACCTTTGCGTTTTTCCTAGGTGCAGGCAATATTATTTTCCCTCCAATGGCGGGTTATCTGGCGGGCGAAAACATGAGTTTCGCCATGCTGGGCTTTTTAGTCACTGCCGTGGGTTTACCACTGGCGACGATTCTCTCGATTGCCTTTGCGGGAGGTGGTTTACTGACCATGACCCGGATGTTGCCGGCATGGGCAGGAATGTCGATTGCTATTGCTACTTACATCATCATTGGCCCAGCTTTCGCGACACCGCGCACGGGGCTGGTGACTTATGAAATGGCAGTGAAACCTTTCATTGGTTCTTTTGACAGTCAGTTCACACTGACCGGCTTTATCCTTTTTTATTTTGGTCTGACGCTGTTCCTCTCGTTGAATCAGGGCAAATTGCTGGATGCGGTTGGTAAGATCCTGACTCCGGTCTTGGTTTTATTATTGGCAGTACTGGGGATCGCCGTTCTGGTCGCACCGCAGGGCACCATTCCTCCCGTTTCAGCTGATTATGTTGCCCATCCGGTCGTGAAAGGTTTGCTGGAAGGCTACAACACTATGGACACCTTTGGCGCGTTGATGTTCGGCATGCTGATCATCGATGTGCTGAAATCACGCGGCATTGAGAATGTAAAACAGCAGACCCGTTATCTGGCTGTGGCCAGTGTGATTGCTGCCAGTGGGCTGGCATTGGTGTATATCGCACTGTTTCAACTGGGTGGCACGGCGGGCGGCATTATGGCCAATCCGCAGAACGGTGGTGAACTGGTGGCAGCCTATGTTGCCTTGTTGTTTGGCCCGATGGGTTCGGTGGTGTTGGCGGCTATCGTTGGTCTGGCATGTTTGACCACTTCTGTTGGCCTGACTTCCGCCTGTGCTGATTTTTTCCATACCTTGTGGCCCCGGTTTAGTTATAAGCAATGTGCTGCGGTGATTGTGATTTTATGTGCCATTGTCGCCAACGTGGGTTTGACACAATTGCTGGTGATTTCGATCCCGGTGTTGGTGGCGATTTATCCGGTTGCGATTGCATTGGTCGTCGTGACGTTCATGCGCAGCTGGTTCTTTAATCAAAGCATGGCATTTCGTCTGGTGCTCGGTGTTGCACTGTTGTTTGGCTGTCTAGACGGTATTAAAGCGGCGGATGTTGATCTCAGCGCATTGAATTTCCTGCCTTTGTTTGATCTGGGGCTGGCATGGTTACTGCCAACACTGGCAGCGATTGTGGTCAGTTTACTGTGGCGAGTGCCACAACAAGCAGCAGTCACAGCGGAATAATCTAACTCTCCGGCATTTATTCTGCGTAAGTGCCGGATTTCTCTTTTGTCACCATTCTGTTATTGATCGTTCAACGAACTGTCATTCCCCGTCGTTAGGGTAGTCATGAGACTATCTGGCGGGGAAGAATATGCAGTTTATTCAGCGTTGGGATCAAAAAACCAGTCAACTCTTCTTATCACACAGTTATAACCAATATCAGGCTCGCATTAGCCGCTTGATTTCCCGCACCGGTGATGGCCCGCTTTATCTGCTTATCGCTGTCATTTTGACGTGGAACGATGGTGTCCGGGGACATGATTTTTTCCACTGTGTATTAAAAGCGTTTGCTATTGAATTACCCATTTATTGGCTGATTAAAAACAGTTTTAAACGCGAACGCCCGCGTAATTTACCTGTATTTATTACCCCGTCCGATCGTTACAGCTTGCCATCTGGCCATACTGCGGCGGCTTTTTTAATGGCCGAAGTTACGTCGGTTTTTTATCCCATGATGCTGTGGTGCGTGTTTATTTGGGCCGGTTGTATTGGTGCATCCCGACTATTACTGGGGGTGCATTATCTGTCTGATCTGGTGGCTGGGGCCTGCCTTGGCTTATTGACGGCGTGGTTTATACTGCCTTAGGAATCATATTGATGCGAATTTTGTATGGTGTGCAAGGCACAGGGAATGGGCATATTTCCCGCTGTCGGTTAATGGCAAAAGCATTGAAAAATGAAGATGTGCAGGTGGATTACATTTTTAGTGGTCGGGAGGCTGACGCCTATTTTGATATGCAGGCGTTCGGTGATTATCGCTGCTTATCGGGTTTAAGTTTTGCTACCAAAAATGGCGCTATCAATCTTTGGTCAACCATCAATCAAAGTAAGCCATTGCAACTGTTGCATGATATTAACCATTTATCACTGTCTGATTATGATTCAATCATCAGTGATTTTGAGCCAGTCACCGCATGGGCGGCTAAACGACAAAATTTACCCGCGCTGGGCATTAGCCATCAGGCATCGTTTCGTTATGCCGTGCCACAAACTGGTGGTGACCCAATAGCACGGTTTACCATGCGAAATTTTGCTCCGGTACAACAAGCGGTTGGTTTGCACTGGTTTCATTTTGGTTATCCCATTTTGCCGCCGATCATCGAAAGTCTTAAACCTGCTAACGACAGCGGTGATATGTTGGTTTATCTGCCATTTGAATCACCACATGCTATTTACGAGCTGTTATCGCGTTTCAAATCCACTCGTTTTATCTGTTTTCATCCTGATTTTTCGATCCCCGTGGAACAAAACAATTTGCGTTTTATGCCGTTAGGACGAGAGAGTTTTATTCAGGTTTTACGCGGCTGTAATGGCGTAATTTGTAATGCAGGTTTTGAGCTGGCGGCTGAAGCATTGACGTTGGGCAAGCGCTTATTATTAAAACCCTTACAAGGGCAGTTTGAGCAAGCATCGAATGCCATGACATTGGAGCTGTTGGGGCTGGCGATCGTCATGCAACAACTTGATCCGGGACAAGTAAGACATTGGTTGAATTCGGAAAAGATTGGCGCAATTCATTACCCCGATGTCGCGTCAGCAGTTGCTGCCTGGCTGGCGAGAGGTCGCGTAGAAACCGTCATCGATTTGGCAGATCGTTTGTGGCGACAGGTAATTTTTCCTGAGCCAGTGATGGAGCGTATTCATGAATTAGGCTTAGGTGCTGATTTATCGAACGGTCAACTCATGCACGCGTAAAATAAATTCAATTTTTCATGCAATTAGCCGTTATCTGATTTGGCAGATGGCGGCTTTTCTATTTGTGACGGGAGCTTGAGAGCTAACAGTAATTCGGCAAAAATCGCAAATGGGTAAGGTAAGAAACGGTAATTTTTGCCGCTTTATTGACGGTTTAACGTTGTGAAACGTAAGTATGCGGCAAAACGGTTCGCGGATTGTAAAAAATGACCTATTTATTCCATAGTAATAGCGCTTGTTCCCTCGCTTAATTCCTTGTTATTTCTGTCTATTTACATAATCTAACAAAATCTCACTGTGTTTTACTATGGTGTTGATTAATAACAATATTTTCTGGCCGATACATTGCTCAGGTGGTCTTGTTGTAATAGCTGCGTAGCCATCTGCGCTGCCTGTTTAACAAGCACTCCGTTCGGGGTAATAACCAGTTTGCCCGTGAATCATTACACGGTATTTGCCAGGAGAAAGATTATGTCTATGAGTATTTCGGGGTCCACGTCCCTAGCATCGCTGTTTCAAACCAGCAATACATCCAGCAGTCAGCAAGTTAATGGTCAACAAGGTGATATGCCACCTCCACCGCCAAAAGGTGAGAAAGGCGGCGGTTTAATGAGTGCATTGAGCGATGCCTTATCAAAATTAGGTATTTCACTGAATGGCACCAGTAGTACATCCAGTACTTCGAGTACCTCAAGTACAACTAGCACTGCCAGCGCATCCAGCACCACTGGCACATCAAGTACCTCTGCTACCTCCAGTACGGATTCCTCTAGCACCAGTAACGCTGCGGTGCAGGATTTTATGCAAACACTGATGTCCGCTTTGCATGAACAAGGAAAATCAAAGTCCGGGCAGGGTGGTGATGGCGATGGTGACGCGGATGATAACGGCACAGCGGCAACAAGCAGCGCATATAAAAAAGGTAATCCAATGAAAAATGATTTGGATAGCCTGATTAGCCAGCTGACCAGTTCTGGCAGCTCTTCAACCTCTAGCAGCTCATCCAGCACCACCTCTGATCTGCAAACTAAATTCGCGGCGATGGTGTCGAGTTTGGGGGGCGATTCATCATCTGCTTCACTCAGTGATTTTTTACAAAACTTCTCCAGCAGTCTGTCAGAACACTCTTCTCGCCAAGGTAATATGGTCAGCACTCAGGCTTAATCATCTAAAGTGATAATCATCTGGAACAAACCGATGATTATCACTTTCACTTCATTTTTCATGACCTGTCCCGCGTTTTTAATTCCTCTTCGCCTGTTAATGTATTGTTGGATATATAGTTGAAACTGTCCTGAAGATGCGTTGCCTGTTGGCGCAGCGCCAAAGAATCGTTAGGATAGAAGCCCTATTGCGGCAAGCGGATGATCTCTTCCACCCGAATAGGTAGCTGATTGCTCTGTCAGGCGGGTCGTAGCGCAAGGCAAAAGCAGGTTACCGGGAGCCTCCGCAGCCCGTTAGTTGTCTGTTAAGGATGAACAGCGTGGCAGTAAGTCCGCCCTTTTGGCGGCAGCGCGAGCAAACTTCAAGTAATTGAGACAAGCCTTGGAGGGCTTAGCATGGAGATGTTATCAGGCGCGGAAATGGTAGTACGAGCGCTCGAAGACGAAGGGATAGAACATATTTTTGGTTATCCTGGTGGGTCTGTGCTCGATATCTATGATGCCCTTTTCGAGAACAGCAAGATTGAGCATATTTTAGTCCGTCATGAGCAAGCAGCGGTGCACATGGCCGACGGTTATGCCCGAGCAACCGGTAAAGTGGGTGCAGTATTGGTCACGTCAGGCCCTGGTGCGACCAACTGTATCACTGGCATTGCCACCGCTTATATGGACTCCATTCCCCTGGTTGTCCTGTCAGGTCAGGTGCCGACCAGTCTGATTGGTAATGATGCGTTTCAAGAAACCGATATGATCGGGATCTCCCGTCCGGTAGTGAAACACAGCTTCCTGTGTAAAGAAGCGGCAGATATTCCTCAGGCGATCAAAAAAGCATTTTACATCGCGTCGACTGGCCGACCAGGCCCGGTTGTGGTCGATCTGCCAAAAGATGTGCAGAACCCAGCGATTAAAGTGCCGTATCAATATCCGGAAGAAGTGCATTTGCGCTCATATAACCCGACCAAATCCGGCCATAAAGGCCAGATCAAGCGGGCAGCGAAACTGCTGGCAGAAGCCCGTAAACCGGTGATGTATATCGGTGGTGGTGCGATCGCGGCGAATGCCGACAAACAAGTGATGCGTATTGCGGAACTGTTCAGCTTGCCAGTGACATCAACACTGATGGGCTTGGGCGCATTCCCTTGTTCACATCATCAGTTCATCGGCATGCTGGGTATGCACGGCACTTATGAGTCAAACAACGCGATGCATCATGCTGATCTGATCCTGGCGGTGGGCGCTCGATTTGACGATCGCGTGACCAATAATGTCGCCAAGTTCTGTCCTGATGCCAAAATCATCCACATTGATATCGACCCGACTTCAATCGCCAAGATTGTACCGGTTGATGTACCGATCGTGGGTGCGGTTGATACCGTGCTGGAGCAGATGCTGGATGCTATCAATGAGATGGCGCTGGATACCGATAATGATGGTCTGGCGGATTGGTGGGAACAGATCGACGGTTGGCGTGCGCAACGTTGCCTGAATTACAAGACCGAAACAGCGGTGATCAAACCACAGCAAGTGATTGAAGCGCTGTATAAAGTGACGGATGGTAACGCGATCGTGGCGTCTGACGTTGGTCAGCACCAGATGTTTGCGGCACTCTATTATCCGTTTAACCGCCCACGTCAGTGGATCAACTCAGGTGGCCTTGGCACCATGGGCTTTGGTTTCCCGGCGGCAATGGGGGCTAAGCTGGCATGTCCGGATCAAGTCGTTTGTTGTGTGACCGGTGACGGCTCCATTCAGATGAATATTCAGGAATTGTCGACCTGTCTGCAATATGGCATTCCGGTGAAGATCATTGCGCTGAACAACCGTTCGTTGGGGATGGTGAAACAGTGGCAGAAGATGTTCTACGGTGGTCGTCAGAGCCATTCCTACATGGATTCATTGCCTGATTTTGTCAAACTGGCAGAAGCATATGGTCATGTGGGCATTCGTGTGGATCATCCCGATGATCTGGAAGGTGCGCTGGAACAGTGCTTTGCATTGAAAGATCGTTTGGTGTTTATGGATATTGCCGTTGATCCGGATGAACATGTTTATCCTATGCAGATCAAATTTGGCGCCATGAACGAAATGTGGCTGAGTAAAACGGAGCGTACCTGATGCGACATATCATTTCTGTCCTGCTGGAAAACGAAGCTGGCGCTTTGAGTCGTGTCGTCGGTTTGTTTTCGCAGCGTGCTTATAACATTGAATCATTGACGGTAGCCCCTACCGAAGATGCCACTTTGTCTCGCATGACCATTGTGACTAGCGGTGAAATTCAGATCATTGAACAGATCACCAAACAACTGCACAAACTGGTTGATGTATTGAAGGTTACTGATATCACCGACGGTGCGCATATTGAGCGTGAAGTGATGTTGGTGAAAACACGTTGTGCTGGAGCTTCGCGTGATGAAGTGATGCGGATGGCCGAGATTTATCGTGGCCAGATCGTCGACGTCACACCTGAACTTTACACCGTACAATTGGTGGGCAGCAGCGATAAGCTGGATGCCTTCCTGAACACGTTGGCTCAGGTCACGGACATCGTGGAAGTGGTTCGCAGCGGTGTTTGTGGCATCGCGCGCGGCGATCGTTCATTGCATGCTTAATTGATCTGTAAAGAACGCAGATATAAAAACGGCCTCTATTGCAGAGGCCGTTTGTTTTTGCGCGACAGTAATTAATTACTGCTGATCTGGAATTGCCCAGTTAGCGATGACAAGCGGTTAATCGAGTGTTCTGTGTCATTAACGCTTTGCGTGAACTGTTCCAAAGCGGACTGCATGCCGACCGTAACATGATGGATGCTTTCGGTTTTTCTGGCATGTTCCTGACCTTGTTCGGTCAGCCCTTGGATGGTCGCCAGTAGTTTTTCCACAATCTGATTATGTTCACGCTGGTCGTCAGTCGAGCTCTCTGCCAACTGTAAACCGGCTTCCATATTCGCCATACTGACATTCATGATCTCGACCGCATTCGTAGCTTGCTGCTGGACGGTCGTAATCATCTCTTCAATTTCATTGGTCGACTGACTGGTGCGGGCGGCCAAATTGCGAACTTCATCTGCCACCACGGCAAACCCTCGTCCGGCTTCACCCGCGCGGGCAGCTTCAATGGCCGCATTTAATGCCAATAGATTGGTTTGCGCCGCAATCGCCTGGATCACACTGACAATATTGCCGATCGCCTTTGTGCTTTGGTTTAACTGTTCAATGGTTTCGGTCGATTCACTGACTGTGGTGCGAATATCACGGGTACGCGCTGAAACCAATTGTAACTGCTGACGTGCATTTTCTGCTTGCTGTTTCATCGCTTCGCGCATTTCGTTGGCGATATCGTTAGCGGCATCTAATTGCTGCATCTGCATTTGCAACGACGTTTGTGTTTCCTGCATTGCATGCATGACATGATTGGTGGCGCGCACAGCCGCCGTATTTTGCTGCTGCATGTCGCCATTATTCCGTTCGAGGATGCGGCTGGTGGCGATCACCTGACCTAACACGCCATCGAGATGATCGATCATGCTGTTGACCCAGGTGGCCATCATGCCGCTTTCATCGTTGTGAGCTTGTTCGCGAGGAATTCGCATGCGTAGGTTACCGCCACCTTCCACAATCTGCCGCAACAAACCGATGGTATCGCGCAAACGTGAAGAGAGCGGTTTACTGAGTAAACTATTAAAAGCCAGTACGCCAAGTAGCTGTAAACCCAGATAAATCAGGATGGTGATCAGGGTGTTAGGTTGCAAAGTGAAGTGTAGAAGTGATGCTAATAATGTGGCACCCACGGCGGTAGTTAAATAACCACCAGTGAGTCGCTGACTAATAGAGCGATAGCGATAGGCTTCTTCCAAATCGGCTTCACACATCATTCCCCAGATATCGGGCGAGCCTTGCAGCTGAAAAGTCACCCCTTTACCAATGACCGGAATGTAGCGGTAGTCAGAATAACCGGGGTAACTGACAAATAAATTTTGTCCGTGACGAATGGTTTCCCGCACACCGGGATGTAACTGACCGGTCGACGGGTCATTAAAAATCAGCTCGAATTCAGTATGGTTTTTTACCTGCACGACACCGAATGCAGTTTGTACGCCATCCTTCAGGTTATCACCGCGGGTAAATGCCCGATCTTCAAAACGTGAACGGGAGAGGGCAACACCTTGTGGCAATGAAGGATCAAAATTGGATTTCACCATGAACAGGTAGTTATCACCTGACTCATGAAAGATATGGCCGGCTTCACGTTGAATTAAATCACCAACTACATCATTTGGCACCCGGGCACAGAGATAACCCATCAACTGACCATTTTGTTGCAATGGCTGGTAAAACATCAGCGTCACTGCATCATGAAAGGCCGATGTGCTGGCACCCAGTGATAAAGTGACTGGATCAACGTACGGGCCATGTAAAAACGGTTGTTTTGCCGCTTGTTGTAAAATTCGGCTGTTGACCGTGGGGGCAGAGCGTCGATCGCGCGAACTATGCAGTAATTCACCTTGTGAATTGAGTATAAACAGTTCACTACAATCGGGCAGTAGATGATTTTTTTCTTTTAAAACAGAGTCAGTAAGTGTTTCTGGTTGCAGGCCACTATCTGCAATGCTGGATAAGATCCGCCATTGGTGTTCTGCCCATTGTTGTAGTAGGTTAACTCGATAATTTGCAAAGTTTTCAAAGGCATTTTCCATTGCCAGATAACGATCGCGGTTTAAGAAACAGGCCCAACGCATAGCTAATTTACCTGTTTTACCGAACCACGGACGCCAATGTCGTTCCTGCGACGACAAAGTCATACGGTTACTCTTCAGTTCCATTGTTACAAGTCCTTTGTAAAACCCACCTGAATCTATATTTATTTTTTTAGAATAATTATTATCAAAAAATGTTCGCTACAGACTATATATTCATCTTTGCACGGTTTGGATTAATTCCTGTAAACCATACTGCTTTTACATTGAGAAAGTTTAATTTATAACGGGGAGGGGATTACAGAGCGCAGGCATTACTAAAGATACAGCGATGATATCGTGTAAGGTGTCGATTTGTTCGCCAGTTAAGATTAGCTACGGCTATTTTCTATTGACAGTTTTATGAGCTGTCCCTATTATCCGTGTCGCTTCCGTTATATGGTTGCATCCAGCATTGTGGGGTTATAGCTCAGCTGGGAGAGCGCTTGCATGGCATGCAAGAGGTCCGCGGTTCGATCCCGCGTAGCTCCACCAAACTCTGATTCATTTCAGATAGTAAATACCGAATTTCGGGGTTATAGCTCAGCTGGGAGAGCGCTTGCATGGCATGCAAGAGGTCCGCGGTTCGATCCCGCGTAGCTCCACCAAATAAAAAGGCCCGTCATCACTGACGGGCCTTTTTTGTTTGTGCGCCGGGCATGGCGCGCAGCGCTATGACAGGCGCTGTCTGGTAACTGTGGTGGCTATCAGATGACTTGGAGGTGAAAGTC
The DNA here is from genome assembly GCA_041915645.1 of Tolumonas sp. GTDB lineage: Bacteria > Pseudomonadota > Gammaproteobacteria > Enterobacterales > Aeromonadaceae > Tolumonas. The sequence goes on along the minus strand of JAYSBB010000078.1, from coordinate 5 downwards.
CTCTA
>JAYSBB010000077.1:0-9852 GCA_041915645.1 Tolumonas sp. | reverse complement strand
GATCAGCTTGCACACCTAATATTCCCGACATGGCAACAATAGGCACAATCCGCTCTTCCACCTGCAATGTTTCCCGACCTTCTACGGTATAGATATGGCTTAATGGTAAGCGCAAAACCCGTACGACATTTAAGGTTGGGACGGCAAACCGGTGCTCGCCTAAGCGAATTTGTATGCCACGGAAAGAGGCTAAGGTGAGGGGTAAGATGAGCCGAAATTGTGTTCCTTTACCGGCTTGTGAACTGACATCAATTGTTCCGCCGAGTTTTTCTACTTTTTCCTGCACAATCGCCAAGCCTAAGCCTCTGCCGGACAGATGACTGACATCTTGTTTGGAGGAAAAACCGGAACGAAATATTAACGGGATCAGTGCCTGATCATCGGTTTGTGCGCTTTGTTCAGGCGTGATAAAGCCTTTATCTATGGCTACTTGGCGGATATGTGGCAAATTGATCCCCGCACCGTCATCGGACAGGATAATTTCTGCTTTGCCGTTGTCGGTGTAACCAGCGCTCAGCGAAATGGTGGCACGCTGGGGTTTATTGTTGTGTATCCGCGCGGTGGGAGATTCAATGCCATGATCAATGCTGTTGCGCAATAAATGTATCAGCGGATCTTTCAGCTCCTGCAAGATGCGGCGATCCAGCTCCAGCGTTTCACCGCTGAGTTGAAACGTGACCTCTTTACCTTGTTCGCGAGCGATGTCGCGAACGGAACGCGCAAAGCCTTCGGCGACAAAAGAAAATGGAAACATCAGCAGCGATTTGGCGTCCAGGATCAGGTTTTCTATCATGCTACCAGCCTGACGGAAACCTTCTTCGCTGTGACGTTTCAGGTGCTGCAGTTGTTTACCTAAACCGAGTAAGGTTCGGTCGAGCTGCTGTATGCCGTCTTTGTTCAGTTCGGTTTTATTCGCTTGTTCGCGACGTAGTTGATTCAGATTTTCCTGTAAGGTTTTCAGGCCTAATACGTGCTGACGGAGGGCCAGTTTAAGCGCCATCATTTCTTCTGCTTGTACCAGCAGATTATCCAGTCGAGAAGCTGGGATACGCACGGTATCCTGCACGGTATTATTTTGGGGCACTGAATAAGCTGATGGAACTGGATTATCGCTGACAGTTGTTGACGTTCTTAGTGGCGCTTGATGTTGCTCTGGCTGCGTTGTAACTGGGGTTGTTGCCACAGTTTCTGAGGGTAACGCAGCGACGACGGTCGGTTCGGTTATGTCTGGTTGCGCAGTTTTCTCTGTTGGCGCAGATATATTGACTGGTTCAACGGTTGCTTTATCGAGCTGTTGACGCAGTTGCATGCAGGCACTTTTTACCGCCAGAGAAGGCATTTCTGGTGTGCCGCTGGCTAAAATAGCATCGATAATATCAACGGCTTCATGTAATAAATTCAAGAGAGACTGAGAGATAGCAATATCTCCCTGCCGCAGGCGTGACAGTAAACTTTCCAGCGATTGGCACAGATATTCAATAAGCTGCAGATTCACAATGCGTGCGCCGCCCTTCAGGCTATGTGCACAACGAAAGATAATCTCTAGTTGCCCGGCTGGAGATTGGTTCTGTTCCAGCACGCTCAGAGCGTGGTTTATCGAGGCGACATGTTCTCCCGCCTCAATCAGAAACGTTTCCAGTAACCGGGCCCGCAGCTCTTGATCCATGCTTTCCATCAGCTCACCTTAAAGCGTTCGATCAGACTCCACAGCTTGCTGCTCATCTGATTCAGCGAGCTGGTGGCATCTTCCGCTTGTCGCATACTGATCACGATCTGGTCACTGGCGCTGCGGATATTATCCATCGCGATGGCAACCTGATTAATGCCTGCAACCTGTTCGTTGGTGGAAGCCAGGATCTGCGCGGCAGCTTGCACTGTGCCACCGGCACCTTGCCCGATCACCTGAATGGCATTATCGGTTTCAGCTGATTGCAACACACTAATCTCGACGGTTTTGCCACCTTGTTCGGTTGCCATGACCGCGGAGCTGATCGCTTTTTGAATATCATTCAGAATGCGACGGATCTGTTCGGTGGATTCTTTCGATTGTTCGGCCAAACTGCGGACTTCCTGTGCCACAACGGCAAAGCCTTTACCGTGTTCACCGGCTTTGGCTGCTTCGATCGAGGCGTTAACCGCGAGCAGATTAGATTGACTGGCCAGATCGCCAACCGAGGAGATGATCTCGCCAATCGCCATGCTCTGCTCACTTAAGCGCACAATACTTTCAGCAATGAAATTCATCTGTTCACGGATTTTGTTCATACCGGTGAGTGTTTCATTAACACTCTTTTGCCCATTTTGTGTCATCTGAGCGGTGCTGCGCGCTGATTCTGATACAAAAGCTGATTTCTGATTCACCTGATTAGCGGTGACTTTGATCTCTTCCAATGTTGTGGAAGTTTCACTGACGGCGGCGGCTGTTTCGGTGGAGCTGGCCGCCAACTGGGAGGTTAGTGCTGCGATCTGGGCGGAAGAGCCACTCATTTGTTTGGCGGCATCTTTTACTTCGGCAATCATCTTACGGAAGTTAGCCGTCATGGCAGCAAAGGAGTGTCCCAGCGCATCTTTTTCCGATAATGGAGTGCTATCCACCGATAGATCGTTATCAGCCAGTGCGCGGGCGACATTGGACATCCGTTGCAGGTAATCATTCATCTGCTCGAATGCTTCCGACAAGATGCCGATTTCATCACTACGTTTTGTTGTGGATGTTGAGCGTTGGGATAAATCTCCTTTGGAGATCCGGTTTGCGGTGTCGGTCAGCTCATGTAGCGGGTTGCTAATGCTCCGCACCAGAAAGACTGCCGCCGCCGCCATGATACTCACGGTTAATAGCGTGCCCCATAAGATGAACGCTTGCGCAAACTGATTGCTGGCCGTTAATTCTGCTGCGCGTTGCTGTGCCTGATGCCGTTCCAGCATATCAATCGCATCCCGGTTTTGTGACACTTTTTTCATCAGCTCAATGCCAACACCATCTTTAATCAGCTGAACATATTCATCCAACGTATGCTTGTCATACATGGTAATGCCCATTTCCAGGCTGCTGAGCCGTGAATTCAGCATATCTTCCAGTTCGTTAGTCAACCGTGCTGATTCTTCATTCGATGCCAGTTCACGCAGGTGGCTGAGTGCCGAGCGGGTTTTATCGACGGATTCACGGTACAGCTGCAGATAAGCAGGGCTGCCGCTAAGTAAATAAGAGCGTTGGGCTGATTCGGCAGAAAACAAGTTCGGGACAATCGCATTATTGGCATCAATCACACTAAATGTACGCGATAGTGCCGCTGAATTTTCGATCACCCGGCCAATGTTGTTATAGGTAACGACACCCATGATGCCCAGTGCTGCCAGCATCAGACTGCCTAACAGTGCCAGTTTTTTGCCAATCGTCCATTTCATGGAGTCATTCCTCTTAATTATTTTTAGTTAATTTCTTCATCAACACACAATGCCGGATCATTCAGCAATAATTGTGCATCCAATAATATTTGACGATCAGGCGTTAACCCACGCAGGTAGCGCTGTGCTTGGTCACTGAGCGTTGGTAATTCATCTTGAATTTTGGATAAAGGCAGCTGGGCGACGCCACTGATTTGTTCTACCAGCAAACCGAATTCCATGCCGTCATTACTGAGAATAATGACTTGTTGCATCGGTGCTTGTCCGGCAGAGGCTAAGCCGAGCAGTCTGTCTAAGTGCAATAAAGACAGAATGCGACCACGAAGGTTCATAATGCCGGCGACAAAAACCGGTACACAGGGCAGGGGTGTAACATGGTTAACGGGAACAATCTCCCGAATGTAACGTGATTCAAACGCATAGTGTTCCCCGTGTAATTCAAAACGGGTGATATCAATGCATTCGTGCTCATCCTGCTGATAGGCCGCTGCACTGGCGAGTTGCCGGGCCCGATCTTGTAATATTTTTTGTTTTTCTTCCGGGGATAACAGGTTCATCTATTTACCCTTCCATTTACCCATCTATGCGTAATTGCATTAAAAGTTCGCGCAACTGACCAGCAGACAGCCCCTCAGAATGGGGAATAAGACTATCGTCTTCATGCATGCTGAGAATTCGGAATGCATTATCAAAATGTCGTTGCGCTTCGCGGCGATGGCCTTGTTGTTGCTCCAGATTAGCCAGGGTATAAATGGCCATGATCATATCCGGCTGCAGATATAACACACGCCGTAATGCTTCTCTGGCCTGCGTTAGCTGGTTGAGCTCCTGCAATATCATGGCGTGCAAATAATGTCCTGGCGCATTGAGTTTTTGTTCGGATAACGCGTCCTGACACAGTGCACAGGCTTCATTCAATAAGCCTTGATTAGCCAATGTTTGTGCTTGTTTTAACAGTTCTGCACTACTTTTTTTGACCACAATCGGTATGGTGGTGGGCGCTTCAGGTTTTGTCCACCTTGTTTGTGGTTGCGCGAGCGAAGGTTCAGGTAATTTGGCATAGTCAAAGAGAGCTGTAGTAGAGAACTCTGGCTGAGGTAACGGTAACGGCTTCCACTGTGCCTGCGGGTCGCGTTTACGGAATAAAAACGCCTGCCCAAATTGGACAGTTTCAAATTCTTGCTGGAAATAATGTGAACATTCCGTCTGGCTTACCACCAGCCAACCACCCGGTGCCAGCGATCTGGAAAATTGCTGAACGATTTGATGAATTGTTTGTGGGGCAAAATACATCAAAACATTACGGCAAAATAACACATCAACCTGATGCGTGCCGTTAGCAGGGGATGGGTAATCCTGTTGGGCCAGATTGAGGTGATTAAATTGCACCATTTGTCGGATCCGGCTATCCAGCGAAAAAGAGCCGTCCGTTTGCGGATAAAAATAGCGCTGTTTGTAATGCGTGGGGGTTGCACGAAATGACCAGGCTTTATAATTACCTTGCGCGGCTTTTTGTAACGATTGCTGATTGATATCGGTGGCCAGAATAGAGATATCCCAATGCTCAGCATCGTTGAGATGAGCATCTAATGCCATCGCTAATGAGTAGGGTTCTTCACCGGTTGCACACCCTGCACTCCATAATTTGATGCGACGGCCCTGGCGTTCCCGAATGCTGGGGATGATCGCATTTAATAGTGCATCAATGGCATCGGGTTCGCGGAAAAAATAAGTTTCGCCAACCGTCAGTGCTTCCACGAGCTGTTGTAATTCGGTTGCCGAGAGTTGCCCGGCTAACAGGTTTTTAATTAAATCTATCTGTTGCGGGTAACCGAGAAACTGCGCAATTTGCGTTAGTTTGCGCTCCAGGTCGGTTAAGCGTTCGCCCGGATGATGGATGCCGTAATGCCGCGAGATGAAATCTCTGGCCAACCGGATAGGATCTAACACCAGATTATCCATGTGACGCAGTTTCCTGTGCTGGCATCATCTGTATTTGTGCATCAAACTCACGCATACAAGCCGCGAGATCTTGGATCAACACCATGCCATCATCGAGCACCAGCAAGCCTTGCCATGGCGAGTTATGACTTAAAATATTATCAGCAGGAACAATCCGGGAGGCTTCTGTTGAAATGACTTGATGTACGGCGTCGGCGATCATCACCAAACGTTGCTGGTTATTACGGATCAGGATAAAAACATCATCAATATCCAGTTCCTTTTCCGGCAAAGAAAGCATTCGTCGGGTGTTAATAACCGGTAGGAGATCACCCTGTATATTAATCACACCTTGCAGAATCGAGGCCGAATGCGCGACAGGAGTAACTGCAGCAGCACGAGTCACTCGTTCGACTGCCGTCAGCGGTAACGCGTAGAGGTGATCATCCAGACGAAAGACAAACAGGGATATGGCTGATGAATCCAGAAGAAGCTCCTTTTCTTGATTTCCGGCAGATGGACAGAGACCACATCAAGCATGTGTCATTATGACAAATTAAGCACTTACTAAACAATCATCTTTGCATCCATTCGCGAACTAACTCACCATCTGGTTCGGAAAACTCAAGGCTTTGATAACGCCAAGCTTTCATCTGTACCGGCCAGCCTTGTGGAGACCAACCGCCTTTCCGCAATAAATGCTGAATAAAATCGTTCTTATCGGGTAATTCACGCCAGACCGCGGGTAGGAAAGTGGCACGATGATAACCATCACTGAGCCACAAACCATCAGTAAAAGGAGTTATTGCAGCTAGTAATTCCTCTTTGTTGCCTGCGGGGATCGGTTCACGTTCGCTGAGCAGTGAAATGCTAATAACACAATCCGTTAATTCATCTTTGATCAGTGGTGGAAAACGGGGGTCTTGAAAAGCGGCGGCGCGGGCAAAATAGGGAATGGATTGTTGTAAGGGCATATCCTGTTCTAATGTGCCAATACAGCCGCGTAGTTCGCCATGTTTTCTAAGTGTGACAAAACAACCAGGTTTTTGATCGCCATGCGCTAAATTATGGGTAACTTGAGCATTACCTTGTGACCAATGAGCTTGGATGGCTTGCCGTGCCAGCGCCAGCATGGCCTGACGTTCGGTCAATTCAATACAAAGCAAAAGCGGCATATCCGACCACCCGATCTTTATCATGACTGGCATCACCCGAATTGCATTTGGCCAGCAGTTCAATTGTTAACTGATGCTGGTGGGCCCAATGCAATGCACCGTTCAATGCGTAGCAACCACAAGCCTGATCGCCCGATAACGTTTCATTAAATTGCAGTATTTGCTGAATGGTTTGCTCATCTTGTTGTTTGGCGATCTCGGAACTGAGGTAATGGCTGAGATCACTGCTGACAATCGCCAGTGTCTCATCGTTCATCAGGAGCTCTAATGCATGAGCGACATCTTCTGGCGGGCATTCGCCTACCACCAAGGGAATAAGTTGAAATTCACCGAGTTGATATTGCAGGAAGGGGAGTTGGACTTCGATGGCATGTTCCTGACGATGCGCTTCCGTCATGGCAATCACGCCCGGTAAGGTGAGCAGTTGCTCAATGGCCATTTTATCTAATGGCACGTGCCCTAACGGCGTTGCTTCAGCATCCCAACGAGTGGGAACGGCGATACCTTTCACATAAACCCGATGTGCGGGACATAACACGATCACGCGCTTAAACTGGCTTTTCTGTAACAGTCGATAACCCTGTGCTGCGATATCACCGGAGAACCGATATCCGGCATGCGGCAGGATCAGCATGCGTGGCCGATGGTTGGTGTCTGTTGTCGGGTGGACATGGTTTTGCATCCAGCTGATTAATCTTTCCGGATCGGCTGGATAAAACATATCTGCCACTGCGGGCTGATGAATAACCTGCATACAACCTCCGAATAGGTAGATGTCACCTACAATTATAGTGTTACCCTGGAGGATGTATGGATAATTCAGACAATACTGTGGCGACCCATTATTGGCGTCATCTGGATAATGATCATGTCGTTTGTACGTTGTGCCCTCGCGAGTGTGAATTACGCGAAGGTAAGCGTGGAGTGTGTTATGTCCGCATGGCTCAGGGCGGTGAAATAGTCTTAACCAGTTATGGTCGCTCCAGTGGTTTTTGCATTGATCCAATAGAGAAAAAACCGCTGCACCATTTTTTGCCCGGCACACCGGTGCTGTCGTTTGGTACTGCCGGATGCAATCTGACCTGCGCATTTTGCCAAAACTGGGATATCAGCAAATCCCGCCATATGGAAACCTTGAGTGCCGCCGCGACACCGGAACAGCTGGCGAAAATGGCGGAGCAAACCGGCAGTCGTTCTGTCGCTTTTACCTATAACGATCCGGTAATTTTTATGGAGTATGCGCTGGATGTCGCGGCTGCCTGCCATGAACGGAATATCAAAACAGTGGCGGTGACGGCGGGTTATATCAACCCGGAACCACGACGGGAATTTTTTGCCGGCATGGATGCCGCGAATGTCGATCTCAAAGGCTTCACAGAAGCGTTTTACCATCGGATCTGTGGCGGGCACTTGGCTCCGGTGCTGGATTCTTTGCGGTATTTAAAACATGAGACTCAGGTCTGGTTTGAAATTACGACGTTGTTGATCCCGGGGGAAAACGATTCTCCGCTGGAGCTTGAAGCGATGTGCCGCTGGATCGCAGAGGAGTTAGGGCCGGATGTGCCACTGCATTTCACCGCATTCCACCCGGATTTTCATATGCTGGATAAACCTCGCACTCCCATAACCAGTTTGTTGCAAGCTCGGGATATCGCGAAAGCTCATGGGCTGCATTATGTCTATGTTGGCAATGTGCATGACGTTAAAGATGGCAGCACCTGGTGCCCTTCATGTGGTGAATTACTGATTGAGCGGGATGCATACCGGCTGGGAACCTGGGCATTACAGCATGGCTGCTGTCAGCACTGCGGCACCAAAATTCCGGGGGTATTTGAAGATCATCCCGGCAAATGGGGGCCAAGACGGTTACCAGTAGAGATTAAATAAAAAATTGGCCTGACAGGGGGGCTGCCAGACCAATGCGTTATTTATGATCAGGCTGCGTGAGCAACCGCTACTTTAGAGGCTTTGATTTTTTTCAGGGTGATTGCAACCAGTGCGGTGGTAACTGCACCTGCTGCCATGGCAGCTAAGGCCAGCAGTGGTTTATTAATCGCACCTAACAGCGCCACGATCGGGCCACCGTGAGCAACCGCGTTAGTCACACCGAATACGAAGGCCATAACAGCGGCGACGATACTGCCCAACATGTTGGCTGGAATAACTGCCAGTGGATCTTGTGCAGCAAACGGGATCGCGCCTTCAGATATACCGACCAGACCCATGGCTGCCGCAGCTTTACCCGCTTCGATTTCGTCTTCATCGAACAGATCCATCTTACGACCAAGGAAAGTCGCCAGACCCATACCGAGTGGTGCCACCGGGATCGCACAGGCCATCGCGCCCATGAATTGAGTTTGACCTGAAGCAATCATGCCAACAGAGAACAAGAACGCGACTTTGTTGACCGGACCGCCCATATCAAAACCAGCCATGCCACCGATAACAATGCCTAACAACACCAGACTGCCACCACTCATGGAAACCAGCATGGCATTCAGGCCTGTCATCAGACCGGCAATAGGTGCACCGATGATGAAGATAAAGATCGCTGCGATAAACAAGGTGCCGGACAGTGGTGCAATCAAAATAGGCACCAATGGACGCAGCATTTTGTTGTAATCACGAGTAGCTACCCAGCGCACAAAATAACCAACCAATAAACCGGCAACGATGGCGCCAATAAAACCGGTACCGGCAGTCGCACCATAGAACGAACCATCATTGGCAATCCAGCCACCAATGAAACCCGGCGCCAGTGCAGGGCGATCACCAACTGCATAAGCAATATAACCGGCCAAAATTGGGATCATCAGCTTGAATGCGACGACACCGACATTCAGCACTGAGTTCCACATACTACCGGCTGGAATTGCCATGCCGCCCGGGGTCGGATCACCACCGATTGCCAGAGAGAGTGCAATCAATAACCCCCCGGTAACAACGAACGGGATCATGTGGGAAACACCGTTCATCAGGAAGCGGTAAAGATCGGAACGGGCTTGCGTGGATTTATTTCCTTCAGCAAACATAGCATTCCCCTGCGGTTGATATGGTGTAGCCGCTAACGCTTGTTTGATTAAGTTTTTGGCATCTTTAATCGGGGCTTTAACACCGGTTTTAATCACTTTTTTACCCGCGAATCGGTGCATATCCACTTGTTTGTCACAACTCACGATAATGGCGTCTGCATCCGCGATTTCTTTTGCGGTTGGCACATTTTTAACGCCGATGGAACCGTTGGTTTCAACTTTAATTTTGTAACCTAATTCCTTGGCGGCTTTTTCCAGCGCTTCTGCTGCCAGATAGGTATGTGCTATCCCCGCAGGAC
>JAYSBB010000076.1:0-9895 GCA_041915645.1 Tolumonas sp. | reverse complement strand
CGAGGATAAATTACCGTCCGAAAAAGTGTTTAGGATTTAAGCAGCCAGCCAAGGTTTTTGAAGAAATGAGGCTAGCCGCTTAAATTGGAGAGTGTCGCACTTCGGACTTGAATTCGGGATAAAGTAAAAAAACAAAAAGCCGTTGTAGTTCAACGGCTTTTTTATTTCAGAATTATTTATTATTTTAGCGATTAATATAATTCAGGAAATCGGCTTCAAGCTGGCCATTAGATACACAAACCGGTGTTACAGACGGCGCAGCAATTTTATCGCCACTGCCTTCTATATACGATACAGTCGTTGTGCCTTTCAAATTAATTGAAGCCACTGCTTTTTCAGCATTTTGCGTGATCATAATATTAATTTTTACAGCAGGTTGTTCAATACTGACGCGTGAACCACCCTTACCACAATCGAGGTAACGCATACCATCCGCATAACTTTCTTGCGATGAAGATAAAACACCGCCAGTCACTTCACCCTGACCTTCAAATCCTTTTTCCGCCAACCAACGCTGTGCCCGGCCCCATAATAAATCGTACGGGACATTCACCTCAGCACTGGTTTGTACTGGTACGGCTGTCGGTGGCGTATAACGATATTGCTCAGACACACCACTGGAACCGGAACAACCAGCTAACAGCAAAACTACTGCCACACCGATACAACTAAGCGTCTTGTTCATAAATATGCCCTAGCTAACCATCATCTATTTAAACTACTAAACTGACGATATTGTCTAACAAGGTACTTTATTTGGCTAGTTTTATTTGAATAAGCTGATTTAACGGTTTAGCAGCACACCGGTTTCTAACTCTCGTTCTCTTTGGCATTCAGCTAAATATATAGCCCCAAGCACTGATGGTTTTTGATGATATTGATCAATAGCTCGTTCCACCATCAAAGTTAATGTCTGTTGAGTTTTTGCCATTCTGAATTTACGCAGCCAAATATCTTTAGATTCAAGATCCAGAGGTTCAGCTATATCTTCATCTTTTTTAGAGGCCATAATTCATCTTATATAGGTTATATAGCAGGAATAATTTGGCTGAATTAATTTTTTATAATTCAGCCGGAAAATTAACGTTTACTTACGAAACCAATAGCATCAAATACCCGACGCATGGTTTCCTCTGCACGAATTTGTGCTTTTTCGCCACCTTGCTGCAGAATTGCCAATAAAGCCGCTTCATCTGCTCGTAACTCTTTATATCGTTGCTGGATAGGTTCCAACAAAGCAACAACTGCATCAGCTGCTTCAGTTTTCAGATGACCATACATTTTACCTTCAAAGCTGGCTTCCAATTCAGCAATAGAGCGTCCGGTAGCACCATGCATGAGGCTTAATAAATTACTGACTCCTGGTTTTGTTTCTATATCAAAACGAACAACTGGCGGGTCTTCTGAATCAGTCACTGCTTTTTTCAGTTTTTTCACTATTGATTTAGGGTCTTCGAGTAAACCAATCACATTATTTTGATTATCATCCGATTTAGACATCTTCTTGGTCGGATCTTGTAAACTCATCACCTTCGCACCCTGAGGTGGAATAAAAGGTTCAGGTGTCGTCAATATATTGCCGTAAAGTGCATTAAAGCGATAAGCAATATCCCGCGTTAATTCTAGATGTTGTTTTTGATCTTGGCCAACAGGTACCTGATTTGCTTGATATAAAAGAATATCAGCCGCCATCAAAACAGGATAATCAAATAAACCGACCGTGACATTATTTTCATAACGCTGCGATTTATCTTTAAACTGGGTCATACGGGATAGTTCACCCATTTGAGTATAGCAGTTTAATATCCAGCCCAACTCTGCATGTTGTGGTACATGTGACTGCATAAATACAGTGCTTTTTGCCGGATCAATACCTACCGCCAGATATAATGCAGCCGTATCTAAACAGGCTTTACGCAAAGCTTGAGGGTCTTGACGTACCGTGATGGCGTGCAAATCAACAATACAATACAGACAATCGTAATCATCCTGCATCTGAACCCACTGACGCAAGGCTCCCATATAATTACCAATGGTTAGTTGCCCCGATGGTTGAGCTCCGCTCAATACAATTGGTTTTGCCATTTCAATTCCTTACTTCAGCGTTCAGCAACGACACTAATTCATCAAAGCGATGTAATACCCAATCTGGTGCGCTATTTTCTATTGGTTCACCATGGTTATAACCATAACTTAAACCGACAACCGGAATACCCGCCGCGCGTGCCGCTTGAATATCATTTTTCGAATCACCAACCATCAGTGTTTGGGCTGGCTGAACATTAAATTGTTCACATAAATAATGTAGTGGTAATGGATCTGGTTTTTTCACGGGTAAACGACCACCACCGAGGGTGTAAGTGAAAAACTCTGCAATACCAGCCGATTGTAATAATGGTTGCACAAATTGATCAGGTTTATTGGTCACAACCGCCATAGAGTAACCAGCTTGTGCCAATACTGATAATGTTTCTTTAACTGCGGGATAAAGCGAATAATCGCTGTCTATCCCCATTTGATAATAATGATCAAACTGACTTTTCACTTGTTGAAACAAGACTTCATCTATATCAGTAAAATGATATTGCTGACATATGGCTCGCTTCAATAATACATCGGCACCATTACCAATCCAATTACGCACCTGCTCAATAGAAACGGCAGATAATTGATTAGATTTTAATGCTGCCTGAACAGCCAGATAAAGTTGTGGAACGCTATCAATTAGCGTTCCATCCAGATCGAATAAAATAACTTTTACATTATTTAAATCAGACATTCGCAGAGTCTAACTCCTGACGCATACGAGCAATAACAGCGGCATAATCCGGTTGGTCAAAAATAGCCGAACCAGCAACAAACATATCAGCACCTGCTTCCGCGATCTGACGGATATTATCGACCTTCACGCCACCATCAACTTCCAAACGAATATCGCGTCCACTTTCATTAATGCGCTGACGAACCTGACGCAATTTGTCCAATGTTGCCGGGATAAAACTCTGACCACCAAAACCAGGGTTAACAGACATTAACAAAATAACGTCCAGTTTATCCATTACATGATCCAGATAATGCAGTGGTGTGGCCGGGTTAAACACTAAACCAGCCTGACAGCCATGTTCTTTGATTAATTGTAATGAACGATCTACATGCTCTGATGTTTCAGGATGAAATGTAATGATGGAAGCGCCTGCTTTGGCAAAGTCAGGAATAATGCGATCAACCGGTTTTACCATCAGATGTACATCAATCGGCGCCGTAATACCGTAATCGCGTAATGCTTTACATACCATCGGCCCAATAGTCAGATTTGGCACATAGTGATTGTCCATAACATCAAAATGAACAACATCAGCACCGGCATTTAATACATCAATAACATCGTCACCCAGACGGGCAAAATTTGCAGAGAGAATTGAAGGAGCAATCAGATACGGTTTCATATTCATCGGTCTTTAAGGTTACCCAGCCTTTCTGGCCAGTCGGTGTGGTTCATAACGGGCGATCAATTCGGCCACCCGTTGACGGGTATGTCCTGCACGACTAATGGTTCGTTTAACCTGCAGTTCTTGTAAAACCGCATGTTGATATAAGTCGTAGGTCAAATCGGTGGCATGATTACTAATTAATACCGGAACACGTTTTTCCACAGCAGTCTGCCAGGCTAACTCCGCCAGATGACGCTGTTCATTTTCCGAAAAGCCTTTAGCCGCATAGCTGGTAAAACTCGCACTTGGCGATAAAGGAACATATGGCGGATCACAATAGACCACATGATCCTGTTCCAGCATGGCAAATGTTTCAATAAACGACTGACAAACAAATGTCGCTTTTTGTGCTTTTTCGGCAAAAAACCATAACTCGGCTTCCGGAAAATACGGTTTCTTATAACGGCCAAACGGCACGTTAAAACCGCCTTTACGGTTATATCGACATAATCCATTGTAGCCGTGACGATTCAGATATAGGAATAACGCTGCACGCCATTGTGGATCTTTGGTGTGATTAAACTCGTCACGCAGTTGGAAATAGCGTTCCCGTTGATTATTCTGTTCACAGAACAACGTCTTTGCGAGGCGGATAAACGCCTCAGGTTCCGTCTTTAACAGATTGTATAACGCAATCAAGTCCGGATTAATATCAGCTAATAGATAAGCATCATAATCGGTATTCAAAAATACGGAACCTGCGCCGACAAACGGTTCAACCAATACGTTACCGGTTGGTAAAAACTCCGTGATCGACTCGATCAGACTATATTTACCGCCTGCCCATTTTAAAAATGCCCGCTGTTTTTTCATGATACAGCACGACTCACTGCAAGTGCGTGCCGTAAATCTGTACTAAAGCAGAATGCGTGGTTCTTTCTTTCGGTCATGTAACTTCTGCTCTGTTATTTACCTTGTTCTGTACGGATCTGAGCATAAGATTTAGGCCATGGCTTCGTGTTTTGCACAGAAGCAGGCAATCTCGGCACAGCAGCTTTAGCAGCAGCAGCAGATGCATACTCACCATAGATCAGGACATATTTTCCATTGGACTGATTTTTATAAATTTTTGTTTTTGCTTGCAAACCACTACTGGCTGCTAGTTTTTTAAGCGCAGCGGCATCACTACTGGCGGCAAGTTGTAACGCATACCCTTTAGTAGCAACTGGTGCGGGTGCTGGCGTTGTATTATTCTTGACTGTTTTTAGCGTTGTTGGCGAATTTTTTACCGGTTTATGCTCAGTTTTGTGCTCAGTAATTACTTTTGTTTTTTTCTGCACGACCTTTTTTTCTACAGAAGGTTTCTTCTCTGCAGAGATTTTTTTCTTTGCAGATTCAGTTTGAACAACTGAAGTGCTATCACCTTTAATTTCATTAACAATTGGTTTTAATTGATGCGCCGATGTGATGGCAGAAGATGTTGCTGCCTGACTATCAACAACGGCTGACTCTGCAGCCGGTTGATTCGCTGTTATTTGTTGTAATGCTTGATCACTAATGACTACCCGGCGCTTATTACTATCATCAGCAGCCTGTTCAGCATCAATTCCTGCACCATTTGCCCCAGACACAATTCCTTCCTGTGTCACAACTGTAGGCAAGGCACTTGAAGCAGCTACTACGCCATCAGGTACCACTGCAGCTGACGTGCTCGGTGCCAACGCCACAGATTGGCGTTCTGGTTGTGGAGTGGATGTCGCTGTTGACGATGAATTTTCCCCTGAGAGAGAAGGAATAACCCAGCTCAGCAATAAGATTACTCCGGCTAAAATAGCCACCGCAGCAACAATTTTATTCACAGGTAGCGCCGTTTTTCCGAATGATGATAGAGATTTTTTATCCATACATGCCTCCGCAATTGCAACTACCTCTCCAGGCTTGCCCTGACTGTGTGCCAAGCGAGCCAGAGCTTGTTCACCCTGAGCTGCGGAGACCTCTCCGTCCTGTAGGTAGTGCATCAACAATTTCTTTTGTTCTTTAAGAGTCAGCGGCTCTACTTCTATTTCCAGCGCCATCTGCTCCCGACCTCTTAGATGTTGCGCCAGATATTCAGAAAATTCACTGGTTCCGATCAGTAATACACTAATTTTGTGTGATGGATACAACTCATCCACCAGAGCAAGCCATTGCCAAAGCTCAAATGCCCAGTCAGAGGCGAGACTATCCGCATTATCGACAACTAATAACCGAGGACGAGAAAAATCCGAGATGAGCCGATTTAGTGTTTCATTGAGTGGTTCGGTAGCATCAAAGACGGCACTAGGTCTTAACTGTAAGACGATATTTTCTCTGACATGTGATAATTCCATGGCAGGATGTAATTCGACATAACCGACAGTTAAATTAGCATCCAGCTCATTCAACAACTGCTGACAAATAGAACTACGTCCAGAGCCGTTTGCTCCAGATAAGAATATGAATGATGAAGAAAACCCAATTAGTTGTTTTACACGTGAGACTAATTGGGTTTGAGTTGGGAGTAATAAATAATCGTTTGATGTCACATTCAGTGTGTCGCATCAATAACCGCACGAAGCACAGATGGCTCCACGTCGGTAAACAAATCCGCACGACCAATTGCCACAGGCAATACCAGTCGCAGTTTTCCTGCTTTTACCTTTTTATCCCGCAGCATGTGATGAAGATAATCATCAAAGTCCATATCAGCGGGTGCAGTCACAGGAAGATTAGCAGCCAGCAATAACGCTTTAATTCGATCTACATCAGCTTGAGATAATAAGGATAAGCGTAATGATGTTTCCGCCGCCTGTACTGAGCCAACAGCGACCGCTTCACCATGCAGCCAGTTGCCATAACCTTTTTCAGCTTCAATCGCATGGCCAAAGGTATGCCCCAGATTCAGAAGTGCTCTGACACCAGTTTCGGTTTCATCTTGTGAAACGACGTCAGCTTTAATTGCACAACAGCGTAAAATAACTTTGGATAAAGCATATGGCTGCAATGCCTGAATATCAGCGGTATGCAATTCCAGCCAGTTAAAGAATTCTTCATCCCAGATGATGCCATATTTGATCACTTCAGCCATACCTGCAGCTAATTCCCGCTGGGGTAATGTTCGGAGGCAATCAATATCAATAATCACTGCTTTGGGCTGATAGAACGCCCCAATCATATTTTTACCCAACGGATGATTAACTGCTGTTTTTCCACCGACAGAAGAGTCAACCTGGGATAATAAAGTTGTCGGAACCTGGATAAAGGGAACACCGCGCTGATAACAAGCGGCAGCAAAACCAACCAGATCACCAATCACGCCACCACCTAATGCAATTAACGTGGTATCTCGGCCATGTTTTCCTTCCAGTAAAGCCGACATAATCCGTTCAAAAGAAACGAGCGTTTTATGCGCTTCACCATCAGGTAAAACCAGCGTTTCTACTTGATAAGCAGATAACGTAGAACAAAGTGCATCAAGATATAATGGAGCAACTGTATCGTTGGTCACTACCATGACTTTTTGCCCAACAATATGCGGGGCAAACAACGCAGAAGATGTCAGCAAACCGGCTCCAACATGTATTGGATAACTACGTTCGGCCAAATTAACTGTTAACGTCTCCACTACAGCCTCCATTCATCTCTTCGATCTAAAGCCCTAACAACTCAACAATTTGAGTCGCTACTTGTTTGGCTGTTAATTCATCTGTCCGAACCACATAGTCAGCTATCTCACGGTACATCGGTTCACGCTCCTCTGACAGACGAGTTAACACCTCACGCGGTGCTTCTTCCGTCTGTAACAATGGACGACGTTTATCCCGTTGTGTTCTGGCTAGCTGTTTTTCAATCGGCGTTTCCAGATAAACCACAATACCTCTTGCTGACAGGCGGTTTCTGGTCAAAGGACTTTTGATGGCGCCACCACCGGTCGCAAGAACAATACCTTGCAATTCGCTCAGGTCACTAATTACCTGCTCTTCCCGTTTGCGGAAACCTTCTTCACCTTCGACATCAAAAACCCACGCAATATCAGCGCCGGTCCGACGTTCTATCTCTTGATCTGAGTCATAGAGATCCATATGCAACATTTCCGACAAATACTTGCCGATGGTGCTTTTACCTGCCCCCATAGGGCCAATCAGAAAAATATTGCGTTTTTCAGCCATTTTGTCTGTCTATTTTTTACCAAAATAATAAATGCCCGTTATGTATAACGGGAACCAGGAGAACAGTACCTTACGCTAGAAACTGGACGGGGAATTATGCAGCACCCCCCGCTTGATAGCAACCAAGCAGCTGGAGGTAGCATGATGTTCAGTCTGCATTTTACTTGAATTAATATAAAACCGTTAACATTTCGTACACGCAATTCCTAAAACAGCAAAACTCCCCGCTTGTAGACTTAAATTTTTTTTCTTTAATAAAGCATATTTATGCATTCAATCTTATATAAGCCAGCATGATTGCTTGACATTTACCCGCCGATACAGAACTATGGACGTAATTAATGTTAATCTGATTATCCGCATGATGAGCAACGTATTTGTCACACGAAAACCGTTCAAACCCTTTTCAAAACCGGGTTCGTACGTTTTCGCGTAACCAGCTTATCGATGCCCCAGTTTGTAAACCCCGGTTACGCTATAGCGAATCGGGGTTTTTTGTTTAGATTACAGATCAAAAGGAGTTTGTATGATCCACGGTTCTATTGTGGCCTTGATCACCCCATTTCGGGACGGCCAACTTGATGAAACTGCTTTACGTCATATGGTTGACTGGCACATTGAACAAGGCACCCATGGGATTGTACCAGTAGGCACTACTGGTGAAAGCCCAACGCTGACTCATGATGAACATTGCCGTGTTATTGAAACTGTCGTCCAGCAAGCCGCAGGGCGTGTTCCGGTCATTGCTGGTGCCGGCTCAAACAATCCAGTTGAAGCTGTTGAATACACTAAAGTTGCTGAACGTGCTGGGGCTGATGCTACGTTGCATGTTGCTGGCTATTACAACCGTCCAAATCAGGAAGGTTTATATCAGCACTTCAAACTGGTACATGATCAGACAGCTATTCCTATCATTCTGTACAACATCCCTCCACGCGCTATTGTCGATATTCAGCCGGCAACTATGGCTCGTTTAGCGGAATTACCTCGGATCATCGGCGTAAAAGATGCTACTGGCGATTTATCTCGCCCTTGGACAGAACGTCAGCTAATTAAAAAACCATTCATCTGGTTATCCGGTGAGGATGCGACTGCTGTTGCGTATAATATCGGCGGCGGTACTGGTTGTATTTCAGTGACAGCTAACGTTGCGCCTAAACTAGTTGCGGAAGTTCAAAACTTGACGGCAGCGGGTAAATGGGAAGAAGCGCGTGAATTACAAGATAAACTGATCCCACTGCACCAAGCCATGTTTGCAGAACCAAGCCCTGCAGGTGCGAAATATGCGGCATCGCTGTTAGGTCTATGCACAGAAGAATGTCGTTTACCGGTTATGCCATTAAGCGATGCAACCAAACAGCGTATCCGTCAAGCGATGGAAAAACTGGAACTTATTTAACTTCTAAGGAAAAAACCTGCCATGCAAATCGAAGATTTACTGAAAAAATACGATGGGTTTGTTTTTGATCTGGATGGCACCTTAGTTGATTCGATGCCGCTGCATCTCGCTGGCTGGGAGTATGCGGCACACATATTTGGCTTTCGTTATGATGCTACTTGGTTCTATAACCTCGGCGGTGTGCCCAGCCGAAAAATAGCCAACTTACTTTCTGAACAACAAAATCTTAATTTAGATTTGGATGCAGTAACCAAGATAAAAACTGATTATTATCATCAGGTTATATCTAAAGCAACCGTATTCCCAGCAATGAAAGAATTAGTTATTAATTTATTTCATCATCGCCCGTTGGCAATTGGCACGGGTTCTGTTCGTGCAAATGTAAATACAGTGTTGTCTAACAATGGATTACATTCTTATTTTCAGGCTATTACCGCAGCGGATGATGTAGTTCATCATAAACCAAATCCCGATACCTTTTTATTATCAGCAGCAAAGATCAATGTTCAACCATCCCGTTGTTTGGTTTTTGAAGATACAGCGATCGGCTTACAAGCAGCAAGAAGTGCGCAGATGGATTGTGTCTTAATCATCGATGGTAAACCAGACTGGAACACTTTTACCCGGTTTAACGCTGATAATCTGTGTTGATTTAATTAATCTGATATTAATAGCAAAATTGGGAAACATGGCGCGGTTTAAATTACGCCACGTTTCTCGCCAATATTAAACTACGCCAGACTCGCCATTATCAGACGAGGATGGTAACCGTTCACCAGCCCCGGCTTGACTAAGCCGAGGCTAGGTTGAATACGTCAGGGTAGGCTTGGCCTGTGATCACTGCAGTGGCTATTGTGCTAATCACCTCTATGGCCGAC
>JAYSBB010000075.1:0-10019 GCA_041915645.1 Tolumonas sp. | reverse complement strand
GGTGCATCATTTTGATATTTGGCTTCAACACACCGTGAAACTGGAAGGTCTGACGTGTCGTCAGACGAATGCTGCCATACATGGTGTGGTCGTGCGCAAATTTATCGATACCTAACCACTGTTCCGGGGTGATGATACCGCCCGGCATACGAGCACGTAACATCACGTTGTGCAGCGGTTCCAGTTTCTGCTGAGCGCGCTCGGCACGAATATCACGGTCGTCTTGCTGATACATGCCATGCAAACGGATCAGCTGGAAATTGTCACCGGTAAAACCGCCGGTCAGTTCATTTTTCAGATCCAGCTCAATCGTACCGCGCAGGAAATTACTTTCCGCTTTCAGACGTTCATTGTCAGATAATTTTTGCTCGCTCATCAGTAGACATCCCTCTGGTAACGCTTAGCACGACGCAGTTCATTGACATATTCTTCGGCTTCTTCAGCGTTCTTACCGCCGTGTTCCACCACGATATTCACCAGTGCATCGTGAACATCTTTCGCCATTCGGTTGGCATCACCGCAGACATAGAAATGTGCGCCGTCTTGCAACCACTGCCACACTTCTGCGCCTTTGGCCTTTAATTTATCTTGTACGTAGATTTTCTTTTCCTGATCACGGCTGAAGGCCAGATCGATCTTGGTCAGCAGGCCGCTCTTCACGTATTTCTGCCATTCCACCTGATAGAGGAAATCCTGCGTGAAATGCGGGTTGCCAAAGAACAACCAGTTTTTACCTTCCGCGCCTTGCGCATCACGTTCCTGAATAAAGGAACGGAATGGCGCAATACCAGTGCCCGGCCCGACCATGATCACGGGGGTATCAGGATTAGCAGGCAAACGGAAATTATCGTTGTGTTCGACGAACACACGCACTTCGCCACCTTCTTGTACACGATCAGCCAGGAATGACGAGGCGCCACCGGAACGTACCGAACCATCTTCCTGCGGATAGCGCACCACACCAACGGTCAGATGCACTTCTTCTTCCACTTCAGACTGTGCAGAAGCAATAGAGTACAAACGCGGGCTCAGAGCACGTAATAAACCTACCAGCTGTTCAGCAGTCAATTTAGTTGGGAAGCGTTTTAATACATCGACAATCTGCGCTTTTGCCGCCAGCTTGCGGGTTTCATCTTTGTCAGCCGCTAATTTCTTCAGTTTTTTATCCGAGGAGATTTCGGCCAAACCGGTAATAAAAGCGGCATGCAGACGGGTCAGTTCAAACTGATTGGTCAGCGCATCACTTAATGCGGCAGCTTTACCTGATACCGTTACCTGCTCATCACCGGTCAAACCGGTCAGCGCCAGAATTTCCGTAACCACAGCAGCGTCGTTATCAAACCAAACACCTAACGCATCACCTGGCTGATAGGTAATACCTGAGCCTTCCAGATTGATCTCAAAATGACGGATATCTTTAGTGGAATCACGGCCCGTAATTTTCTGGTTGGTGCTCAGTGTCGCAACAAACGGATTGAATTTGTCATACGCGCTATGGCCTGACGCAACCACTGCTGAACCGCCTACTGCCGCCGCAGCGGGTGCCGCCGTTAATGTCGCCGCCAGTTTATCCAGAAAGCTCGCGGCCCAGGAATCAGCAGCAGCACGATAATCGACATCCAGAATCGCGGCATCTTGCAGACGAGTGGCTTCGGCTTTTTCAAAAAACGCATCAAAATCTTTCGCAGTCTGGCAGAAGAATTCATAAGAAGAATCGCCCAGACCCAGTACGGCAAACTGCAGACCGAACAGCTTACCAATTTTGCCGCCTTTCAGTTGCGCATGCAGATCAGCCGCCGCTTCTGGCGGCTCACCTTCCCCGTAGGTACTGGTGACGATCAGCACATGGGTCTCTTTCTTCAGCTGTTTTGGTTTGTAGTCATTCATGACCACCAATGACACAGGAATGCCACGCGCTTCGGCTTGTGCTTTCACACTTTCTGCCACGCCTTTGGCATTGCCGGTTTGTGAACCCACCAGAATGGTCAGACTACCCGTTGGTTGTGCGGCAACTGCACTGCTGATCACTGATGAAGTACCAGCAACCGCAACGCCACCTGCCCCTTGTGCCAAACCAAACAAGAAGCCGCTGGCCCAGATCAGTTCAGTCGGAGAGAGATTTGCTACGGCTTCCGCCAGTTTAGAAAGATGCGGCCCCGCAATCGGACCCGCTAAAGATGGAGATTTGTCGCTCATATGCCAATTCCTGCATTAAGAATGCTGTCAGCTTACAAGCAGAATAGGTACTTCACAAAGAATTTATCGAAATTCTTAATATAGAAATGTCATATCTATAGTTAAAATGTGGATATAAAAGACATAAGAAAGAGGGAATCAGCCGATTTCCCAGAAACCAAGCCCAACTAGACTAAAAAACGCCCAAATTATGCATAAAAAAAGAGGATGTCATAAATAACATCCTCTCATCGGCTTATCGGTATTATATTTTTTCTATATCGAAAAAATTAATAACGTAGCTCGGCGCCTAAGAACCAGTTGTCCAGATGTTGATCTAACTGAACGCTGTCCTGATTGTAATTCACGCGCAGGTTACGATAACCAGCACGCACTTTAAATTTCAGCACGTCTTCCGGGAAAACCACATAGCTCACACCGATTTTCCAATCATGAGAATGATCGCCATCCCAATGGGCTACACGCGCATCGGCAAACGCACCTAAATCAGTACCAGGGATCAGTGTTTCAGCTTCACCATATAACATGATGGTGTCGTTAGAGTAATCCGTGGTGTGATTCAAAGTACCATCGTAACGACGGAAATTCAGACCGGTATTCAGGGTCAGCGTATCCAGTTCTAACGGAGAATAATAGAAAGCGAAATCATAGCTTCTCAGCTTGTTATCAAAACCTGATGCGGTAGAAGACAGATCAGTGGCCTGAAAATTAACATTCGGCACCATTAATAACGGATGACGAAAATCAACGAACGTTGTCCACAAGCTATTGCTGGAAAAATCACGATTCTGGTGTTGTGCAGAACCACCCATGTCTGAATACATGTAGTCCAGACCACCACCGATGCTAAAATCATCGGCTTGTGCAACGCCAGTAACCAGCGTTGCCGCAGCCAGCAGACTCATACTGTATTTGTTCATGTTGGAGCTCCCATCATTGTTAACAATAGAGGCGGTTGCCCGCCCCTGATATTAATTTATTCAGCCGCTGGCAACAGCGCCAGCACTTTGTCCAGACGCGCTAATACGCGCTCTTTGCCAATCAATTGCATTACCGCGTCAATCGACGGTGATTGGCCAACGCCAGTTACTGCCACACGCAGCGGCATACCGACTTTGCCCATGCCTAAATTCAATTCAGTTGCTGTGTCTTGAATCACCTGATGCAAGGCTTCAGTTTCCCAGCTGTCTAATGCCGCCAGTTTCGAGCGGATCAACGCCAGTGGTTCACGCGCAGCGGCTTTCAGATGTTTCTTAGCTGCCGCTTCGTCAATGGCTTCATACTCTTCATAGAAATAACGGCTCTGCTGCGCCAGTTCACGCAAAGTATGGCAACGTTCAGCCAGCATACCGATGATCGCGGTCAGTGCCGGGCCATTTTTATAATCGATACCCAGATCATTCATTTGCCACTCCAGATGTGAAGCGACATACACAGGATCCATAGTACGGATGTAATGGTTGTTCAGCCATTTCAGTTTTTCAGTGTTGAATGCTGAGGCTGATTTACTGATGTTGTCGAGGCTGAACAGCTTGATCATCTCTTCACGAGAGAAAATTTCCTGATCGCCATGTGACCAACCCAGACGGACCAGATAGTTCAGCACCGCTTCCGGCAAGTAACCATCATCGCGGTATTGCATCACACCCACCGCACCATGACGTTTAGACAGTTTGGCGCCGTCATCACCCAGAATCATCGATACGTGGGCGAATTCCGGTACTGGTGCACCCAGTGCATGATAGATATTGATCTGGCGTGGCGTGTTGTTGATATGATCTTCACCACGGACCACCTGGGTGATCTGCATATCCCAATCGTCCACCACGACACAGAAGTTGTAAGTGGGTACACCATCAGAACGGCGAATGATCAAGTCATCCAGCTCAGTGTTGGCGAATTCAATACGACCACGTACGTGGTCATCAAACGCCACCACACCTTCCTGCGGGTTACGGAAACGCACAACATAAGGTTCATCATCGGCATGCTGTTCATGGCTATCACGGCAACGGCCGTCATAACGCGGTTTTTCACCATTCGCCATTTGCGTTTCACGCAGAGCTTCCAGACGCTCTTTTGAGCAGTAACATTTGTAGGCTTTGCCTTCCGCCAGCAATTGATCGATCAATTGGTTATAACGGTCAAAACGTTTGGTCTGGTAATACGGGCCTTCATCCCAGTCAAAACCTAACCATGTCATGCCTTCCATAATTGCGTCGATGGCTGCCTGAGTAGAACGTTCAGTGTCGGTATCTTCGATACGCAGAACAAACTCGCCACCCTGACTTTTAGCGTATAACCAGGAGTAGAGTGCAGTACGGGCACCACCAATGTGCAATAAGCCGGTCGGGCTCGGCGCAAAACGGGTTTTGACTTTCATGGGCTTCCTTGTGACTGGAATTATTTCAGGACTTTCGGATAGATCACATTCTAACACTCGCCTGCGCAGAGAAAAACCATCACCCGCAACTGAACTCACACCCGAGCAGAATAATTACAGCTACACTACTCAAGGTAGATATCTCAATGAGTTAATGAACACCGATGATTTAACCTTATCGACGAACAGAGAACACCACATGGCATTTCCAATCCAATTCTGGCACCCGAGTGATGAGCAGGCATTGCTGATCATGGACGAGTACAATCTGTGGTTGGTTTTATTATCCATTCTGGTGGTGATTTTTGCTGCGTTTATGGCCTTTTTCATTGTTGGGCAAGCACAACGCGCGCATCAAAACATCACCCAAAGAGCCATGGTACTGGCTGGCGGATTCGGTTTAGGTGGCGGCATCTGGGCTATGCATTTTATCGGCATGCTTGCATGCCCTCTGCACACCTATGTAAGTTACGACCTTACTCTGACGCTGATTTCGTTAACGCCCAGCATCGCTGCATCCTGGTTGGCTTTAGCATTATTAATTAATCATCCAAATTCCTATTTCAGGCTATTTGAAAGTGGGCTCATTTTAGGCTTCGGCATCGCCATCATGCATCAAACCGGCATCCGTGCGATGCAGCTGGATGCCGCCATTCATTATGATGCCACCTTATTTATCGTCTCTTTACTCATAGGCATCGTGTTCTCAACCCTCGCACTCTGGGTTTATTTCCTCCAGACACAATTGCGTAAAACGTTTGGGAATACGGCACATATGTTACTCAGCAGCATCTTGATAGGCGTAGCGACAGCAGGCATGCATTACAGCAACATGGCCGCATTGCGTCTGGTCGCTATGCCACATAAAGATATACCGCTGGAAAATATGCAGCCGGAATACCTCAGTATCATGATTGCGTTGATCACCTTGATTGTTATTCTGCTGATTGTGGCCACCAGCGGTTTAATGCGTTACCGCGATATGCTGGATCATCTGCGCATCAATGAAACCCGCTTTCGTTCCGTGATTGATACTGCCGTTACTGGCATTGTGATCACCGATATGCGTGGGCACATCCAGCAATTTAACCGCGCAGCTGAAGAGATTTTCGGTTGGTCGGCCGATGAAATTATAGGCAAAAATGTCAACCGCTTAACACTAATGCCCGTGCAGCTCAGCCGGATGGTTTATATGCTGCATCATGACGAACCACTGCGAGCTGACCGCACTTGGGTCATTCAGGGTATTCGTAAATCAGGCCAAACTTTTCCCCTGCAGCTGTCGGTCGGACACATGCATATTCCGGACGAAGAGTTATTTGTCGGTTTTGTCGAAGACATCAGTAAACGCCATCAGGTGGAAATTGCACTGCGGGATAACGAACAGCAATTTCGTTCACTGATCTCAAATATGCCCGGCGTTTCTTATCGTGCCCTACCAGAAGACAACCGCCCGTTAGTGTTTGTCAGCGATGCGGTTATTGAATTGACCGGTTATCCGTCGTTTGATTTCATCAATAAACGCCAGGAGCTGAATTTTAATTCCTTGATTCACCCAGATGACTGGGATCGGGTACAGGAAGCCATTGCCGACGGTGTGTGGGCTCGTCAGCCTTATACCGTGGAATATCGCTTACGCAACCGCGACGGTGAATACCACTGGGTATGGGAACACGGCAGCAGCGTGTTTGATGATCGCGGTCAGCTGGTATGGTTAGACGGGGTGATCTTTGATATTTCCGAACGCCACGCCATGGAGCAAGCGCTGGTAGAAGCCAAAAACCGCGCCGAACAAGCGGCGGCCGCCAAAACTGCCTTCCTGGCCAACATGAGCCATGAGATCCGCACACCAATGAATGCCATCATCGGCTTCACCGATGTCGTGCTGGCCTCTAATCTACAACCAGAGCAACGGCAGCATTTAGAGACGATCCGTCAATCGGCAAAATCCCTGCTACGTCTGCTAAATGACATACTCGATACGGCCAAAATGGAGCGTGGTAATATCGAGCTGGAAGAGATCGATTTTTCACTGCCGGATCTGCTGCAAGAGTTAATGCAGGCGCTGGAGATCGGCGCGCGCAACAAAGGGCTGCAACTCATCTTACAGCAAGCTCCCGACTTACCACCTTATCTGAAAGGCGATCCGCTGCGTTTACGGCAAGTGTTGACCAATCTGATTGGCAATGCCATCAAATTCACCGAACACGGACAAGTCGTGTTATCCGTGACCCGGGAACAAGAGCAGCTGCATTTTAATATTCAGGATACCGGGATCGGGATCGCCAGTGAGCGGTTGGAACGGATATTCGAGCCGTTCACACAAGCGGATGCGTCTGTCACCCGACGTTATGGCGGCACCGGGCTTGGTACAACCATCTGCAAACAATTAGTTGAACTGATGGACGGCAAGATCTGGTTGGACAGTCTGGTCGGAGTCGGCACTCACTTCCATGTGCTGCTGCCGATTGTCATTGGAGAAGCCCCTGCTGCATTCAGTCCGCAAACTGTCGTCACCTTACCCGTACTCAATATTCTGGTAGCCGATGACGTACAACAAAATCTGGATCTGCTGGCGTTAATTTTGCGGGAACGAGGACATAAAGTGACACTGGCACACGACGGTCACGAAGCAGTCGAACTAGCACGGCAACGGCAGTTTGATCTGATCTTGATGGATGTACAAATGCCGGGCATGGACGGGCTCACCGCAACACGTCAGATCCGCAAATATGAACAGGAAAAACATCAGCCGCCAATTCCGGTTATCGCCCTGACAGCCAGTGTATTTCAGGATGATCGCTTTGCAGCTCGTGATGCCGGCATGGATGGGTTTGCCTCCAAACCCATCGAAATCGAAAAATTACTACTGGAAATAGCCCGCGTATTGAAGCTGGAATTGAGCTCATTGTCACTGCCATCCAGCTCATCCGCTTCATCACAAGCAATGGATGAAACACCGTTGATTCCCGGCTTACATTATCGGCAAGGCTTAAAATTATGGGGGCAGCCACAAGCCTATCGACAGGCGTTATTGCGATTTGCCAATGAGTACCAACCATCGCTGAGTCAATTACAACAAACCTTCGCCAATGCGGAACAAGGACGCTATTACGCACATAAACTGAAAGGCGTTTGTAATAATCTGGCCTTAAAACAATTAGCCGCTTTAGCGCAAAAATTGGAAAGTTACTGTCTATTACGTGAAGAAATAGCACCTGCACTGTTAGAGCGGCTCGCCGAAGGGCTTAATAAAACCTCACAAGCCTTACAAATCTGGGGACAAAATAAACCGATTGCTGTGACCGATAACGAAGACAGCAACGAATCTCCATTAGATATCAGCGCATTATTAAAAGCTGCACTAGAGTTAAAACAAGCGCTGAAGCATGGTGAGTTAAACGATGAAGCTCTGCAGTTATTGGCCAAACAGCTACCGCAAAAAGAGTTACATCCCGAGTGGATAACCTTGCGTAACGCATTAGATAGTTTCGAATTTGATGAGGCATTACAGGCATTGGAACGGCTATATCAGCCTTACCAAACCAAAGGGGCCAACGCATGATGATCGATACCCGGCCGGTTTTATTACTGGTAGATGATGAACCGTTAAACCTGCAAGTGTTACGGCAAATTTTGCAGGAAGAATACCGTTTATTGTTTGCTAAAGATGGAATCAAAGCGCTGGAATTAGCGACCAAAGAACAACCTGCGTTGATCTTGCTCGATGTGATGATGCCCTATCTCAGCGGCCACGATGTCTGTCGGCGGTTAAAACAAAATCCGCTCACAATGAATATTCCGGTCATTTTTGTCACCGCACTGGCAGAAGATGTCGATGAGGCGCAGGGCTTTGACGCCGGTGCCGTCGATTACATTACCAAACCGGTCAGCCCGTTAGTCGTCCGCGCGCGGATCAGAACACATCTGGCATTAGTCAGCATCAACGAATTAAAAGAAACCCGCCTGCAGATCGTGCAGCGTCTGGGGATGGCTGCAGAATATAAAGATAATGAAACCGGTCGTCATGTCATCCGCATGAGTCACTATTCACGCATCATTGCACTGGCCGCCGGTTTTTCGCAAGCCTACGCTGACGATGTGCTGAACGCCGCACCGATGCATGACATTGGAAAAATTGGTGTCCCAGACAGTGTGTTGAAAAAACCGGGCAAATTTACCGAAGAAGAGTGGGTGATCATGCGTAAACACCCCGAAATCGGGGCCGAAATTATCGGCCACCACTCTTCCGGATTACTGCGCATGGCACATCTGATGGCCTTAACACATCATGAAAAATGGAACGGCACCGGATATCCCTATCAACTGGAAGGTGAAGATATCCCTATTGAAGGACGAATTGTGGCCATTGCCGATGTTTTCGATGCGCTGACCACCGCTCGCCCCTATAAGAAAGCCTGGACAGTCAGCGACGCCGTGAGCTATATGAAACAAGAAGCCGGACAGCATTTTGACCCCGCGTTGATCCCTTTGTTTTTGGAGCATCTGCCCGAAATTATTGAAATAAAAGAACGCTGGCCAGAAAAAAACGACTAGTCAAAAACAAAACAATCCGGAGATAAACAGGAAGAATACGCGAAGGAAATTGGAGCGGGCAGCGGGAATCGAACCCGCGTCATCAGCTTGGAAGGCTGAGGTAATAGCCATTATACGATGCCCGCAAGGCATACCGGTCGAAAATTAAAACACTGTAACATCAGACTGTTACAGACCGGCTGATAAGACGGCCGCTAATCTATCAGAGTCAGCTTTAAAGAACAACTTTTGTTTTTTCTAAGGCTGGTTCATAAACAACCAATTGATTTCGCCCTTGCGCTTTAGCCTGATACATTGCTAAATCCGCTTTACGAATACTATCATCGATCGCTTCCGGCTCTAAACACAGGTAACACCCAATACTGGCGGTTAAACTCTGAGTCCATTCCGCTGGCATCGGTAATTGACGAATGCCTTGCAATATTTTTTTGGCAACCGACAACATCGACTCGTTGGATGAATCCGGCAACACCACTAAAAACTCTTCACCACCCCAGCGAGCACAGCAATCATAACCGCGTAAATTACGTTGCAGTTCAGCAGCTAGCTCCATCAAGATCCGGTCACCGGTTTGATGACCAAAACTGTCATTGATCTGTTTAAAATAGTCGAGATCTAACAGCAGCAAGGCAAAGGGTTGCTGTTCCCGCAACAAATAAGACGCCACCGCATTAATGCGCTGGTAAGCCCCGGCCCGATTTAACAAACCGGTCAGCGCATCGCTGCTCGCTTTCTGTTCCAGTTTTTGATTCAGTTCCATGATCTGTGACTGCATCATATCGCCAATGCGGGCAACCTTATTCAAGCGCCGCTCAAGACGATGGTATTGCTGCGTTAAATGCTGTAATTCCGCAAATAACGGGTGTTCACCATACTGCTCTGC
>JAYSBB010000074.1:0-10063 GCA_041915645.1 Tolumonas sp. | reverse complement strand
TTATGCTAATACTCCCGCAACTTACATCGTAGGCGGAACAACAGTAAATTCAGCACCTTCATGGATGGCCGCATTATGGATCACAACAGGATCAAATGTTGGTTTTTGTAGTGGCACCTTGATTGACTCACAATGGATCATGACAGCGGCCCATTGTGTTGATGTCTCTGATAGTCAGGGCCATGCCCCAACCATTACTGCCGTAATCGGACAAGCTGATTTAACCGTTATTACATCCCAAGCTGTCGTTGATTCTATTATTGTGTATTCCGGTTATGACAGCTCAACTATGTACGGCGATATCGCTTTATTACACCTGACGACGCCACAATATAATCAAACCATTACCCTTCCCTACAGTAATGAGTCAGCTTATTTGGTAACCGGCATGCAGATGAGGGTATACGGCTGGGGCGAAACTGAAGCGGGCGTAACATTAGCAAATGCATCAGCCACCAATTATCTACAAACGACAACGCTGACCTATCGAGGATTTGATAGCGATTTTCCCGACCATATATTTGCCGGTGATTATGGTAAAGATACGTGCTTTGGTGATAGTGGTAGCCCTCTGCTGTATGGTGGTATCCAGTACGGTCTAACTAGCTTTGGTTTCAATACGACTTGCGCTACCGGTGTGCCCGGTGGATATACCGATGTGAGCTATTATAGTCGTTGGATTGATAACACTTTGGGGTGGGCTCAAAGCTCTGATAGTAGTTCAAGCGGTGGTGGCGGTGATCTCGAACTGGTAATACTCGGATTGGCATTATTACTACTTCGGTTGCGCTTTCGTTTTCAGATATAATTACACAGCCTTGAACGACGAGAGAGAATAATCAGGATGACGCAGGACGAAATGAAAAAAGCAGTGGGCCAAGCCGCATTAGCTTATGTTCAACCCAACACAATTATCGGTGTAGGCACAGGCTCAACGGTCAATTGCTTTATCGATGCCTTAGCCAGTATCAAAGATCAAATCAAAGCGGCAGTATCCAGTTCCGAAGCATCTACTGCTCGACTGCAAGCTTTGGGTATCCCTGTTGTTGATCTGAATGACGTAACCGAATTTGATATTTATGTTGATGGTGCTGATGAAATCAACCCACAAATGGAAATGATCAAAGGTGGTGGTGCCGCACTGACTCGCGAAAAAATCGTTGCTGCCGTCGCCAAACGTTTTATCTGTATTGCAGACTCAACCAAACAAGTTGAAGTATTAGGTCAATTTCCATTGCCTGTAGAAGTGATCCCGCTGGCTCGTGAATATGTTGCACGTGAATTGAAAAAACTGGGCGGAAATCCAGTCTATCGCGAAGGTGTGATCACAGATAACCACTGCCAGATCCTAGACGTACATGGTCTGCAGATCCATGATGCCAAAGCATTTGAACAGCAAGTAAATCAGATCCCAGGTGTAGTGACTGTCGGTTTGTTTGCTCATCGAGGTGCTGACGTAGCACTCATCGGTTCAGCAGATGGTGTAAAAACTATCGGTTAAGCTACGTTATCGTACAAAAAATAAGGCGCCTGAGGCGCCTTATTTTTGATAATCACTATAAACCGGTTCACCCGGATCATTATCCACTGATTCCCCTGCCTTCAACCGCCAGCATGCAAAACACAATGGTGTATAAGCAATAGCAATCAATGGAACTCCCCAGCGCTCGTTATTCATCGCCAGATATGCAAGAGGGAATAACCATAGCCAATTCACTAGCCATAGAGTTAACGTGACATAAAAATGGTTTTCCCAGCGACGCGCAAGGATCTGATACGCATGCATTCGATGGCTACGGTGCCAATCATTACCATGCATAATACGCACAACCAGCGACCAACCGCTATCTACGATAAACCAGCCCATCATGATCAGCCAGCACCAAAGGTTTACGGAAGTATCGGTCGCTAATAATAACCCTAAGGTCGCAATAAATACGCCCATGAAGCTACTACCCGCATCGCCCATGAAAATCTTAGCTGGCGGCCAATTCCACGCCAGAAAGCCTAACACCGGAGCACACATCAAGATAAGCGGTACACTCCACTGCATTTCATCGCTGAAAGCCAGCAACACAGAAGAAGCAAACATCATAATGAATGCCTGACTACCAGCAAAACCATCGACGCCATCCATGAAATTAAAAATATTCACGAATGCCATAATGCCAAACACGATGATGGGTAACCAAAACCCTGAGAAATAGAGATAGTTTTCCCAAAACAACACGACGAGATCACGCCCATACCAAGTCAGTACTGCAATAGCAGATAAAACCTGAATCCCTAATCTGACTTTTACACTCAGCGGAAACAAATCATGCACCAAATTCCCGATGACTAAGATCAACCCCGAAAAACAGAGTGCACGAGTTGCCGCTATATCAATCAAGCGATAGCGATAAAGCATCAAAAACACGAACAGCATGGCAAGAAATAACGCATAACCACCACCACGGGGAACGGGTAATAAAGGGCCATGTTTAAAATGAGGCATTGCTAACGCATGACGCCACAAAGCAATACGACGGATCAAGCCAGTTAGCAAAAAGCTACCGACAAAGATGAAAAGAAAATGTGTCATCATAATTGGAAGGGACCACTACTGCACACTGCGTTACTATTTTTATAGAGAGTCGTATCTACAAGAAACGATACCCTACTCTGTTTTGAGTATTATATACATTTCTCAGAAAACAACCGCTTTAACTCGCATGAGGATTCAAGATTTTTCAGGTACAGTAAAAAACAGACAAAACATACATTTTGTCTGTCTTATAGGTTGGTTTTATACACATACATAACGAAAAAACCCGCTATTAAGCAACAGCGGGAGAAGAATAAAACGAGCAATGAAAATCAAAGTGCGCCACGGGTCTCACGTTTCGCATTAGTGACACAAGTTAATGCATCAGCCCAACTAACTTCGCTAAAACCAGAATGATAACCTTTCAATGAATCGTAGACAGTAGCAATTTTTTCACCTGACGACTGCCCTTTAAAATCGCTTTTCTCTAGACCCAGTAAATCACTGAGTTCAGCCCAAACAAGCCCTTCAGGTAAAGGAATAACATCAACAGTCACGCCATTGGCTGATATTTTCATCTCTTTTGCAGCATTAACTACGAAAAAGATTGGGGTAGTATCCACATCCAGATCAGAGGCATAACCGGAAAAAAAATGTTCCAGTTCAGCTAAATCATGTAAAAGACCGCTCAGCATTTTGATTTTTTCAGCATCAGCAAGTATCACTGCCTGCTCAATAACTGAAACAGGAGGCTTACGACGACCAGCTGAATCACCCACTTCGCCCTGCACCAACACCAATTCACCGCGATAACCAGATACACCAGTACCAGCCTCTTCGATAAAATTCATATTGAACAAGCGTCCATTTTGCTCGTATGTATTTAACAGCATAAACACCAACCTCCAAGTCGATTAATAAAACTCCCGGAAGGTATTTATCAAAAAGTGTGCCATAGCCATAAAGCAAAAAGCCCTGAGATAGTTTGTTGTCTCAGGGCTCTTTAATCATTCACAATATAACAGGTGTTATTTTTTCAGCGGACGCCACCAATTTTCATTCGCCAGATACCATTTGATAGTTTTGGCAATACCCGTCTGGAAGGTTTCCTGTGGCTGATAACCCAGTTCACTCTGAATTTTCTCAGTCCCTACCGCATAACGGCGATCATGACCAGCACGATCCGTTACGTAAGTGATCAATGACTTTGCAGATTCACCTTTTGCACAAGGTGACAGCGGATAACGTGCAACCAGTGTACTGTCAGTAGCAAATTCACCATCCACCAGTTCACAGATCAGATGCACGATATCGATATTCTGCCATTCGTTCACGCCACCAATATTGTAGGTTTCACCAATCACGCCTTTATTCAGCACCAGCTCAATACCACGACAGTGATCTTCCACAAATAACCAATCACGGATCTGTTTGCCATCACCATAAATTGGCAGCGATTTATTATCCAAAATGTTGGTCAGACACAATGGGATCAGCTTTTCCGGGAAATGATAATAACCATAATTATTGGAACAATTGCTGGTAGTCACTTGCAAACCATAAGTATGGTGATAAGCACGCACTAAATGATCAGAAGCCGCTTTAGATGCAGAATATGGTGAGTTCGGCGCATACGCGGTTGCTTCGGTGAAAGCCGGATCCGTCAGTTCCAGCGTGCCATACACTTCATCGGTAGAAACATGGTGGAAGCGGTGCGGAAGCGGATTAGCCGGGTCAGCCAGCCATACCGCACGAGCTGCTTTCAGCAGACTATGCGTACCAATGATATTGGTTTCAATAAATGCATCCGGGCCAGTAATGGAACGATCTACATGTGATTCTGCAGCAAAATGCACTAGCGTATCGATCTGTTCATCACGCAGCAGCATCTCAACCAATTCAGAATTGCAGATATTCCCTTTCACAAAGTGGAAGTTCGGGTTATCCATCAGTGGGCGCAGTGTTTCAATATTGCCGGCGTAAGTCAGCGCATCCAGAACTACCACACGATCTGACGGGTGGTTCTTCAGCCAGTAATGAACGAAGTTAGCACCGATAAAACCGGCTCCGCCAGTAACGAGTAATTTTTTCATGAAAAAGTGTCTCAATTAGTCGAAATAAACCGCATCTTTGAATAATTTGCCTTCTGCATCTTTGGCAGAAAGCAATGGTTGCTGACCATCAACCAGCGGCCACTGGATATTCAGATCCGGATCATTCCAGCGAATAGAATGTTCCGCAGACGGGTTGTAATAGTCAGTACATTTATAAACGAACTCTGCGGTTTCTGTGGTGACATAAAAGCCATGTGCAAACCCCTCTGGTACCCATAACTGACGCTTATTTTCAGCAGAGAGCAAAACACCTACAGCTTGGCCAAAGGTTGGTGATGAACGACGAATATCTACCGCCACATCAAATACTTCACCAGCAACAACACGCACCAGCTTGCCCTGCGTCTGTTCGGTCTGATAATGCAAGCCGCGCAAGATACCTTGACGGGACTTGGAGTGGTTATCCTGTACAAACCGGCGTTCGCACACTAATTCATTAAATTTCTGCTCCTGCCAGGTTTCCATAAAGAAACCACGTTCATCACCAAATACGGCAGGTTCGATGATTTTTACATCCGGGATCGCTGTATCAATAATTTTCATGGCAAAGACCTTATTTCACCCAGCTTTCTTCATCTGCAATACGTTGCAAATATGCACCGTAACCACTTTTCACTAGTGGCTTAGCTAGTTCACGCAATTGTTCAGCTGTAATGAAGCCCATGCGGTAAGCAGTTTCTTCCGGGCAGGCGACTTTTTGACCCTGACGTTTTTCCAGAACGCGCATGAAAATAGACGCATCCAGTAAAGAATCATGTGTACCAGTATCCAACCAGGCACAACCACGGCCCATACGTTCTACGCGAAGCTGCTGACGCTGCAGATAAATGTTGTTCACATCGGTGATTTCCAGTTCGCCACGAGCTGAAGGTTTAACTTGTTTTGCTATCTCAACAACCTGATTGTCATAAAAATACAATCCAGTTACGGCATAGTTAGAGCGCGGCTTAACAGGCTTTTCTTCAATAGAAACCGCCTGACCGACTGAATTAAACTCTACCACCCCATAACGTTCAGGATCTTGCACATAATAGCCAAACACTGTGGCGCCTTGTTTTCGGGAAGCTGCTTCCTGCAAGTTTTCTGATAAACCTTGACCATAGAAAATATTGTCGCCAAGAATCAGACAAACTGAATCATCACCGATGAATTGCTCACCAATAATAAACGCCTGCGCTAACCCATCCGGGCTTGGCTGAATCGCATATTCAATATGAATGCCCCACTGATTACCATCACCAAGCAGACGCTGGTAACTTTCCTGATCACGCGGCGTGCTGATCAGCAAGATTTCTTTAATACCTGCCAGCATCAAAGTACTCAGCGGGTAATAGATCATCGGCTTATCATACACAGGCAACAGCTGTTTATTAATTGCTACTGTAGCCGGGTGTAAACGAGTACCGCTCCCGCCCGCCAGAATAATACCTTTCATTATTTGTTCTATCCTTTTGCTATTTATTGCGGCGCGTAAGCAATGATATTTTCTAGCGCTTTATGCCAATCACTTGGTTGAATACCAAACTCATTGAAAATCTTGCGGCAATCCAGACGTGAATTAGCAGGACGTTTAGCAGGTGTCGGATAATCGGCCGTAGTTAATGCGTTCAAGCTTGGCGTTTTTTCCAATAACTGCTGCTCCACTGCTTTATTGAAAATCGCCTGTGCAAACTGATGCCAAGTCACATGCGGTTCGCCAGCAAAGTGATAAATACCCCAGTTCACAGAGGCGGACGCCGATACCGCTTTTTCAGCAATTGTCAGCAGTGCAGCAGCTATATCACCGGCATAGGTAGGGCCACCAAATTGATCCGCCACAATGCCCAGCTCATCACGTTGTGAGCCTAAACGCAGCATGGTTTTAACGAAATTATTACCGTGCTCGCCGAACACCCAGGCGGTGCGTAAAATGATATGTTTAGGATTAGCCGCAACAACTGCTTCTTCGCCGGCTAATTTGCTGGCACCGTACACTCCCTGCGGCGCAACAGGATCGGATTCGGTATAAATACCATCCTTATCACCAGCAAAAACATAATCAGTCGAGATATGCAGTATCACCGCACCAACAGCCGCTGCTGCATCAGCAAGGTATTTCGGGCCATCACGATTGATGGAATAAGAAGCATCAATTTCTGTTTCGGCTTTATCAACAGCGGTATGTGCTGCGGCATTAACGATGATATTCGGCTGAAATTCTTTAACCAGTACGTTAACCGCTTGTGAATCGGTAATATCCAGCTTATCTCTGTCAATCGCCAGAACATCCCAGCCATTTGCTTGTGCCTGCTGCGTCAGACAAAAACCAACCTGGCCGTAGGCACCGGTTATCATTATTTTTTTCAATTTAATCACCATAATTTTTTATTTAGCACCGGAAACGGCAGGCTCGGATGAAAGTGAAATTTTTTGCAGAAAATCAGCGCGGGGGAATAGCCGTTTCCCCTCATCCAACCAGAACTGTGCTTGCTCTTTGTCATTTAACTGTTGCAAGGCATAAACCAGCTGGCCGTAAACTACGGCTCGTGGTGTGTTATGCAGGAATTGTTTTGCCCAGTCAGCATAGCTTTTCAATCCGACTTTATCATGCATGGCTGCAGAAAAAGTCAGTTGTACACCACGCATCTGGAACTCATACATCATCATCCAAGGTAGCGGATTAATGATCTGTTCCAGCATCTGCGGATTTTTATCCTTCATACGGTCGTATTTGGTCAGCACATAAGCTGTTTGTAGTCCGGTTAACATAAAAGGCACTACCACTAAAGGAATCAAAATCGCCATAAAACGAGCCAGAAACCAATAATGACAAGCAATAACTTTCTGCTGACCGCTTTCAGCATCCGCTAACCAGAGAAAAACAATAAACAGAAAGAAATGTGCAACCGAATGGTAGAAAGGATATTCAACCATGGAATGAAAAAACAGCGGTAATGCTAGAGCCAACAATGAAATACGCTTTGCCCAGTCATTACATTTTAAAATAGAGCGAATATAACCTGTTGCAAAAACAATCAGTCCAATGACTGCGACAATACCTCCTTCATGTAACCAGAATAATACCTCATTGTGCGGATGATCAAGGTTTTCCTCCATCAAACGCATACCCGGTTTTATATGTTCTGGTGCATAAAAATCATGTAGAAAGGTGTATTCAAAACTACCGTAACCATGCCCCAGCCAAGGTGACTGCGGCAACATGGACAACAGGTGTGACCAGTAAAGTTTACGGAAGCCCGAAGTGAGTGCATAACTGTCTTCAGCACGGGCAGAGGTGTAAACCCATAGCCCAACAGAGAGACTGAGCCCCATCAGCGCAACAGACCACAAGAAGATACGACGATTATAGCTCCATAAAACCGGCAACATACATGCCGTAGCCAGTATGGCACCATAGATCCCAGCGCGGGACTGGACCTGAATCAGCAGCAACGGCGTAGCCACCAGAATCAGGCTCAACAAACCCTGCCGCCAGCGGGATGTCAGCACTTTGCTATCCCAGCGCAGCAGATAGAAAGTCATCGCCAACCCGGCTGCCAGAAAACTGGAGAACACACTGTCTTTCTGGAAAATACCATAAGGGCGGTTCACTTTGACGTTATAGCCAAGCCAGTTGCCGTCTTTCAGCACAAAAAACTGGACTAACCCGTACACGGCTTCTATCGCTACCGCACCTAACAGCAGATACAACAGGCTATGACGTTGTTTTTCTGTAAACTGAAACTGCGACAATGCAAAAAACAACAGCAAACCAGCCGCTATAGCAAGAAAACGTGGTTGAGCAGACGCATTCCATTCAGCCTGCGGATTCAGAAACGGCAACAGCAAAATCGCAAAACCGACCAGAAACCAGAGCAGGGTGCGCGAAAAAGTCAGCTGTCTCACTATCGTCAGATGCCAGATACCGATACAAATCAGCACCGAGACAAACACCCAACCCACCATATTAAACGGCAGATATAACCCTGATCCGCCCTGATTGTGCATAAAAAAATGCATGCCGAGCAGAGAATACAGGGCAAGGAATATCAGGAAAATACGGGCAGACATGGAATGCGGCATTATTAATAGGCTCCGTCGCGTTTTAAAACAACATTGATTGTTTTAAACATAATGGCGATGTCATACCAGAGAGACCAGTTTTTAACATACCAGGAATCAAGATAAACCCGTGTAGCATAATCAGTATCGTTACGGCCACTTACCTGCCACAAACCAGTCATACCGGGTTTAGTCATGAAATAATAGTCAACATCATCGCCATATCGTTCCAGTTCGGCTTCAACGACAGGGCGCGGACCAACCAGACTCATTTCCCCTTTCAGCACATTCCATAACTGAGGTAATTCATCCAGACTGGTTTTGCGGATGAAATGACCGATTGGTGTAATACGAGGATCATTTTTTAATTTAAAATCCTTGTCCCATTCCGCTTTTGCTTCTGGATCGGTTGCCAATAAGTTCTGCAGCACTTCCTGTGAATTGATAATCATGGAACGGAATTTCAGGCATTTGAATTTGCGCCCTTTCCTTCCTACCCGCTCATGACCATAAATAGGAGAACCACCATCACGGGAAACTTTCCAGCCGATATAAAACAGCACTGGTGACAACAAAACAATAAGCAGTGCAGAAACAACAATATCAAAGCTACGCTTCAGAAAACGAGCAGAAAAACGCGCCAGATTATTACGGATCCGCAGCATCAGCACTTCATGACTAAAGAAATGAGATACGTCAGTGCCGTATAATGGAACACCGCGAAGCGTCGGAATGATCGAGATATTACGGATTTTACGTTGCGTTAAATTGCGCAAACACTCATCCCGCTGATCCCGCTGTTCATATTCAACAGCAACAAAAAATTTAATATCAGGAATACGTTTTACTAATGAACCAATATCCTCATCGAGAACCGGTTTTCCCTGCACAGGACTGACAACACATTGACCATCAGGTGCAACAAAACCGATAATATCAAACCCCATCATTTTTTCACTTTGTAATGCTAAATAGGCATCTTTAGCATTCTCGCCGCATCCGATAATCACACTAGGCCATTGCCAGTAACCCAAGCGGTACAGTAGCTTTTTCATACCATAACGACACAGAGGAACCAGCACAAAAGAAAGTGACCAGAGAATCACCCAATATGTACGTGAAAGTTGCCACTTTGCCAGCGCAGCCAGTGCCAAATCAGCAATGGCCAGAGCCAGAATAGTGACGAAGACCTCACGGAGTTCATTCCAGAATGGTTTACGATAAGTGTAATGGCGCAAATGAGCCCAAAACCAACTAATACTTAGTGCAACTCATAGACAGGATCTTAAGCGATAACTCGTTATTTCAGATAGAAAAATGGCCTCATTTATGATCAGATAATCGTCGCCAAACCATTTCTCATCAACCATGAAGCCGATGC
>JAYSBB010000073.1:0-10192 GCA_041915645.1 Tolumonas sp. | reverse complement strand
TTCTTTTTAAAGGCACTGCGCTAAAGTCAGCGATGCCTCTTGTATAAACTTGTGCTGCTTTTGACCAGTCGCCCACGGCAACCGGCGCTTGCATATCAAATCCTTTTTGCTGGTTCTGATGGTCTGCAATACCCTGTAATAGCCTTGGGTATTCACCCACTTCGTCCCGCAGTAAGTAAGCCTGGTAGCGTGTTAAAAACTCTTTTTGCTTAAAGGGGTATTCCCTGTCGTCAACCTTGCAGAGTTCAACCCATCCCCCCATGTCTGAAATCACGCGGTGGATAAGCGCATCGTCAAACATCACGGATGTCCAAGCGCCAACCTGACGAACAGCCTTGTCAACTTTGTTCCAAGCAACCATGGCTCTTGAACCTGAGTTGCCGTCGATATGCTTGATGACGTCAGCGGGCTTTGGAAAAAATTGCCCTGTATCCGGTGATTGAATATGCCGAGTCAGACCGATTCGCACTTCTTCAATGCTATAAGCACGAAGGGCTTCAAATGCGATGGATAGCAATTGTGGTGATACGCTTTTGCCATACATGGCCCAAGCTGCTCCCCAAACTTCAGCAAACTCGCGTTTATCAACCTCCTGCACTTGAATGAACCTCCCGAATACCTGGTCCGGCCCAGCTTTCAGCAATGCGGCGATTGCTTTCTTCAATGTTCAATTGGTGATTGCTGCCCTTTAGGCTCGTCGATGATTGCTGTACTTCATCAATGCGAACGTACTCGTCTTCCCATTGCCGGTTTAAAAGCCAGTTATGTGGCATAGGGGTCTTAGTCCGATCTTGATACTGCAATCGGTTGTCTCGTTGCTCTTTCCAGCGTGTTAGCACTTCCAAGGCGAGTTCATGGTCTTCATTGAGGCCCATGCGTAGCCATTCTTCTTTGGCTTTCGCTTTTTTTTCTTTGCGTATTTGTACATCCCAGAAGTCTTCAAACTGTATGTGGTCAACAGTTTTAACTGTTGGTTTATTGCTTCTCTCAGAGTCATCCGACCGTTGAGAGTCCCTTACCGGGTTGCCATCTGGCATAAACAATGATGAAAATTCTTCTGGTAGCCGAGCTTGAAAAGCGGCAAGAGATTTCAAAAGCGATGCCATACCAACGAAGTCGGCAGGTACATCTTTAAACAACCGAAAGGCTGCCTTACCTTGGTTTGGGTTTTCGATTGGGTTGTGCTTCAGAAAGCTCCGAATCAAAGTCCAACCGGATTCCTCGCAACGAATGAGGAACTGATCTTGTTCTAACTCATTTAGAGCCTTGGCAACCTGTTGCTCTTCCCAGTTCAAGTCAGAAGCAACGTAACCAATCGGCAATCGAAAGCAGCCAAGCAAATTACAATGTGGGCATGTAAGCAAATACAGTCCTAGCAACTTCGCTGAGTCACTCCAGGACAAAACGTTTTGCTTTAGCCAAAAGCGGGTATAGACCTTGCCATAGTCACGCATGGAGGAACTCGCTTTTGTGTTTAAGTAAAATGCTGACCATTATTTGCCCTTAATCCTACTGGTTACTGGCTTTCAGCTCGCTTGGGCATTCGGGATAGATGTCCGGTCTTAACTGAGATCGGGTTACCTGTCCTTGCGTAGCTTGTTCGATGGGTAAAACGAATTCAGCGGGAACACGCCCTGATTTATTCAACCAAAACCAGACGTTTTGCTGTTTTGAGTTGATGGCTCGTGCTAATGCTGATTGCCCGCCGACCAAGTCAATGGCACGGCGGAGATGTTTTTGTGTCGTGTTGAACACTTCCATACCGTCTCCTGTTACAATAATAACTGTTACAAGATTGAATGTTACAGTTTAAACTGTAGATTAGTCAACAGTTAAAATTGTTGAAAGGCTACAGTTTTATTTGTAGAATACGGGCTTATGAAAACTTTATCCGAACGACTAAACCATGCCTTGCAGCTTACTGGGGTGACTCAGTCTGAGTTGGCTCGTCGCATTGGTATCAAACAGCAGTCGATCAGCCAGATTTGCTCTGGTAAATCGGCTAGGTCTCGTTACACCATGCAGATCGCGGAGGCGCTTCGCGTGAATGCTCATTGGCTCGCCACAGGTGATGGCGAGATTGGCTTGGGGGTCGGTAATGTAGAAGTTGGGCCTGACATTAAGGGAAGAATTCCTCTCATTAACTGGGTTCAGGCCGGTGATTGGACTGAAATAGCGGAGGGATTTGCCCATGAAGATGCTGAGGAGTGGCGTGAAGTCACTGGGAAAGCACGTGAGGGTTGTTTCGCACTTCGCGTAAAAGGCGACAGTATGGAAAATCCAAGCGGAAAAAAATCCATACCTGAGGGGGCAGTGATCGTTGTTGATCCTGAGTTACCTTATTCTTCAGGTTCATTGGTTGTTGCGCGTTTGGATGATTCGAAAGAAGCAACCTTTAAGCAGTTAGTTATTGATGGTGAACAGAAGTACCTAAAACCTTTGAACCCGCAATACCCTGCAATACCGATCAACGGCAACTGCACCATCATCGGTGTAGTACGACAAGCTATCATCGATTTCTGGTAGCGAAGGAATTTGTGGTTTAGCCACAGTTGTTCATGAGCTGAAGAAGCAACGATTGCAAACAGCTACAACTGAGCATTGGCGCACGCTGAGAGTAAATGGTAACCGATCAGATAACCATTGATTGTTTATAAAGTCAAGATCAGCGAAAATAGCGGCCAATTACGATTAACACGACGGATTTGACAAGCGAAGAACTGAAAAGAGAGTACTTCCAAAAGTGTGTACAAATCCGTGTACAAACTAAAAGAATTTATACATGGCAAACCAAGATTTTCTTAATGAAATCAATAAGCGAAGGACCTTTGCTATCATCTCTCACCCCGATGCGGGTAAAACAACCATCACTGAAAAGGTCTTGTTGTTCGGACAAGCCATTCAAACGGCGGGTACAGTTAAAGGCCGTGGTGGTAACGGTCAGCATGCTAAGTCTGACTGGATGGAGATGGAAAAGCAGCGTGGTATTTCTATCACTACCTCGGTGATGCAATTTCCTTATCGCGACAGTCTGGTGAATCTGCTGGATACCCCCGGCCACGAAGACTTCTCGGAAGATACTTACCGTACGCTGACCGCGGTGGACTGCTGTCTGATGGTGATTGATGCCGCGAAAGGGGTTGAAGACCGGACGCGTAAATTGATGGAAGTCACCCGTCTACGGGATACCCCGATCTTAACTTTCATGAACAAACTTGACCGTGATATCCGCGATCCGATGGATCTGCTGGATGAAGTTGAGCGTGAGTTGAAAATCAAGTGTGCGCCGATCACCTGGCCGATTGGCTGCGGTAAATTATTCAAAGGCGTTTATCATCTGGCGAAAGATGAAACCTATCTGTACCAATCGGGTAAAGGTCACACCATTCAGGAAGTCCGTATTGTTAAAGGGCTTAATAACCCTGATCTGGATGCGGCAGTTGGCGAAGACTTGGCGGAACAATTCCGTGGTGAGTTAGAGTTGGTACAAGGTGCGTCACATGAATTTGATATGGATCTGTTCCTGAAAGGCGAATTGTCTCCAGTTTTCTTCGGAACGGCATTGGGTAACTTCGGCGTGGATCATATGCTCGATGGTTTGACGGAATGGGCGCCAGCGCCAATGTCACGTCAAACTGACACGCGTTTGGTTGAAGCGACGGAAGAAAAATTCTCAGGTTTCGTGTTTAAGATCCAAGCCAATATGGACCCGAAACACCGCGACCGTATTGCATTCATGCGTGTGGTTTCCGGTAAATATGAAAAAGGCATGAAAATGCGTCATGTTCGCCTTGGTAAAGATGTAAACATCTCCGATGCGGTGACTTTCATGGCCGGTGATCGTGAACAGGCCGAAGAAGCTTATCCTGGCGATATCATTGGCTTGCATAATCACGGCACTATTCAGATCGGTGATACCTTCACGCAGGGCGAAGATCTGCATTTCAGTGGTATTCCTAACTTTGCGCCCGAACTGTTCCGCCGTATTCGCTTGAAAGATCCGCTGAAGCAGAAACAGTTGCTGAAAGGTTTGGTGCAGCTTTCTGAAGAAGGTGCGGTGCAGGTATTCCGCCCAATCGACAACAACGATTTGATCGTGGGTGCGGTCGGTGTGCTGCAGTTTGACGTGGTGGTATCGCGTCTGAAATCGGAATATAACGTCGAGGCGATTTACGAAACCATTAACGTTTCAACCGCACGTTGGGTGACCTGTGACGATGCGAAGAAATTCGATGAGTTTGAGCGTAAATGCTCCTTAAATCTTGCGTTGGATGGTGGCGATAATCTGGCGTATATCGCACCAACCATGGTTAATTTGAATCTGACCATGGAACGTTACCCGGAAGTGAAGTTCCATAAAACGCGTGAGCATTAATTTTTCGCTTAAAAATATCCTGCCTTAATTTCGTTATTTTTGCCCCCGGTTCAAGGGGGCACATTCTGAATGCTGCTATTCTTATTACG
This sequence comes from Tolumonas sp., assembly GCA_041915645.1. GTDB lineage: Bacteria > Pseudomonadota > Gammaproteobacteria > Enterobacterales > Aeromonadaceae > Tolumonas. The sequence goes on along the minus strand of JAYSBB010000073.1, from coordinate 5,728 downwards.
TGAATGAATTCTGTTTGAGTGACAGATTCAAACGATCAATAATTCTGTGTTAGTTAAATAAAAACAATCGGGTATCACTGCTGTTTATTTCTTATAGGGATGTATCATGAAAAAATGATCGCACCGTCCATGACATTGTTAGCTGTTTTTTGCGCTACTTCTGCTTTTGCGACCGAGCAAACATTAGGCACTCAAACCGGCCAGGAATTAGGCGTAAGTTTGTCCAGCTATAAATATGAAGAACCAAGTCTGGATGTGAAAAATGACGGCATCAAGTTGGGGGTAGATTATACCACCACGATGGCCGTGCAAAATGACTGGTTTATCAAATTAAATGGCCGGTTTGCATACGGTAAAGTGGATTACACCGGCTCAGGTACATCCGATAATAATCCTGATTATTACTATGAAATCAGACCGCTATTTGGTAAAGACCATGTTGTAGGTAACACGGTCTGGGCTCCCTATACCGGTTTTGGCTTCCGTTATTTAAATAATGACAGCCGTGGTTAAACCAGCACCGGTTATTGGGGTTATCAACGCTCCAGCCGTTACTATTATTTACCTATCGGCGTGACCAATCGTTTTGCTCTGGACAATCGCTCAGTGCTGGAGTCCATGGTGGAGTTTGATTATCTGATCCGTGGACAACAAAAATCCAAATTGTCCGATGTATCTGCGTCATATCCGGATCTTGATAATCGACAAGACAGTGGTTATGGCATCAAATTCTCTAGCATGTATCGGGTGAATGATTTTGCTATTGGCCCATATATCGATTACTGGAATATTAATAAATCAGATACTGTAATTTTTTCTGATAGTACCAGTACTTACTACGGTTATGAACCTAAAAATACGACGGTTGAGTTTGGTATCAAGGCATCAATGCGCTTCTAAAACTGCATTATCTAGCATATAAAGGCCGTATCGTACGGCCTTTTTTGTTGCAGATAATATGCTGACTGACACTCACATCCATCTCGATTTAAACGAATATGCAGATGATCTACCACAGGTCTTAATGCGCAGTGAAACTCAGGGCGTTAGCCGCTGGATTGTGCCGGCGATTAGTTCGACTAACTGGGCTCGGTTACCTGTTTTACATCAGCAACACCCCAATCTCTATTATGCCTTTGGTCTGCATCCGTGGTTTTTGACCAATGAAACTGATCAAGCTTTCACTGAATTAGAACTACTGTTACAGCAGCGCCCGTCTGGTTTAGTCGCTATTGGTGAATGTGGTCTTGATGGCGCTATTGAGGTGCCGATGTCATTGCAAATCACGATGCTGGAAAAACAGCTCGCGTTAGCGAGTGAATATCAGCTTCCCGTTATTTTACATAGCCGTAAAGCGCACAATGAACTGTTGCGTATCGTTAAACAATTTACTTTGCCGCGTGGTGGTGTCTGGCATGCTTTTTCTGGTTCTCGCCAGCAGGCAGAACAATTTATCGAGCTGGGTTTTATGCTGGGCATTGGTGGTGTGATCACCTATCCACGGGCGGAAAAAACCCGCAAAGCAGTGGCCAAATTACCAGTTGAGAGTTTATTGCTGGAAACCGACGGCCCGACCATGCCTCTGTTTCAACGCCAAGGTGCACGCAATGAACCGGCCTATATTCCTGAAGTATTAATGGAACTTTCGATGCTCAAGCAAATGTCACCGGATATGTTAGGAGAGGCCATCGAACGCAACGTTGAAAAAATGTTCCGGATTCCTGTTCAAAAATAGTCTTTATCACTGTTTTCTATCACTTATGTGCCAGAGGCAGAAGAATTTCAGTCTATTTCACGATATTCTTATTAATCTGCACAATACTTCGCTATTGCGCCATTTCGCGTCATCTACGAGTCTGGTGAAATTTCGCCGGTCTCCAGGAATGGAAGCTCAAGGTTGGGAGTGTTCCCATCACCTTTCGGGCACGATGCCCCGCGGTAAAGCCGCTATCATTAAAACACATCAATTTACTCTTTGACCGGATGCTATCCGGCGTGCTCGATATGGAGATACGGATGCCTGATTTACAGCAAGCCGCTCAACTGGCTTTACAATTAATGGATCTGACGACCCTGAATGATAATGATACCGATGCAGCAGTGATCGCGTTGTGCCAGCAGGCCAAAACAGCGGCTGGTTCCACGGCGGCGGTGTGTGTGTACCCTCGTTTTGTACCGATCGCACGTAAAACTTTGCGTCAGATCGGGGCGGAAAATGTGCGGATTGCCACCGTGACCAACTTTCCCCATGGGAATGATGACATTGACATTGCGGTTGCAGAAACTCGGGCTGCGGTTGCCTATGGTGCCGATGAAGTGGATGTGGTGTTTCCCTATAAAGCTTTGATGGCCGGTGATCAAGCGGTTGGTTTTGAGCTGGTAAAAGCCTGCAAAGCCGCTTGTGGTGAAGCCGTATTGCTGAAGGTCATTATCGAAAGCGGTGAGCTGAAAACACCGGAATTGATCCGTTTAGCGTCGGAAATTGCTATCGCTGCGGGCGCTGATTTTATTAAAACCTCAACCGGGAAAGTGCCGGTTAATGCCACGCTGGAAGCGGCAAAAATCATGTTAGATGTGATTAAAGAAAAAAATCCGGCGGTGGGTTTTAAAGCGGCGGGTGGCGTAAAAAATGCGGCGCAAGCAGAGGAATATCTGGCATTAGCCACCTCGATATTAGGTGATAAATGGATCTCGGCAAGAACCTTCCGTTTCGGGGCCTCCAGTTTACTCGCTGATCTACTCGCAACATTAGGTCATCAATCGCAAGCGGCATCGTCAGGTTATTAATTGAATTAGCCATTTAAGGGGGCTCCATGTTCCTTCCGCAAGAAATTATTCGTAAAAAACGCGACGGCCAAACACTGACCGACAGTGAAATTCAATTCTTCGTGCAAGGCATTACGCACAATTCAGTCACCGAGGGGCAGATTGCTGCATTAGCGATGGCCGTGTTCTTTAATGGCATGACTATGCCGGAACGTATCGCGTTAACCTGTGCCATGCGTGATTCAGGTTCAGTGCTGGATTGGTCTGAGTTGGATTTACCGGGGCCGGTGTTAGATAAACACTCGACCGGTGGTGTCGGTGATGTGGTCTCGCTGATGCTCGGCCCGATGGTGGCGGCCTGTGGTGGCTATGTGCCGATGATTTCTGGTCGCGGGTTGGGGCATACCGGCGGTACGCTCGACAAATTCGATGCGATCCCCGGCTATCAGACCACACCGCTGAATGCGATCTTCAAAAAAGTAGTGAAAGAAGTTGGGGTGGCCATTATTGGTCAGACTTCTGATTTAGCGCCGGCCGATAAACGTTTTTACGCGACTCGTGATGTCACGGCTACCGTGGAATCCATTCCGTTGATCACCGCATCTATCCTGTCGAAAAAACTGGCAGCAGGGCTGGAAGCGCTGGTCATGGATGTCAAAGTCGGCTCTGGTGCATTTATGCCGACCTATGAACAATCGGAAGCGCTGGCAAAAAGCATTGTTGCTGTCGCCAATGGTGCGGGTTGTCGTACGACGGCACTGTTAACCGATATGAATCAAGTGCTGGCAACCAGCGCGGGTAATGCGGTGGAAGTGCGTGAAGCGGTGCGTTATCTGACGGGTGAATATCGCCATCCACGTTTACATGAAGTCACGATGGCTTTATGCGCGGAAATGTTGATTTCCGGCGGTTTAGCCAGCGATGAAGCGCAAGCACGGCAAAAATTACAACAGGTGTTGGATAACGGCAAAGCGGCGGAAACCTTTGCCCGCATGGTATTTGCACTGGGTGGCCCGGCAGATTTTGTCGAGAACTATGATAATCACCTGCAACAAGCAGAAATCATACGACCAGTGTATGCGCCATCATCCGGTATTGTGACTGGCATGGATACCCGTGCGCTCGGCATGGCAGTGGTTGCGTTAGGTGGTGGGCGCTTACGTGCTACCGATCTGATTGATCATGCCGTGGGCTTAACGGATGTCATCTCTTTAGGCGCTCAAGCCGATAAAGATGTTCCGTTGGCGTGGGTGCACGCGCGTACCGAAGCACAATATGAACAAACCGCTGCGGTGATCCGTAATGCTATTCAGGTGGGTGATAATGCGATCTCACCATCACCTGCGATCTATCGCCGGATCACCCTGGCAGACGTTTGAGGTTGTTATGAAACGTACGATTATTTTAATGATGGATTCACTGGGCATTGGTGCCAGTGCTGATGCCAGTCGGTTTGGTGATGTTGGCGCGAATACGCTGGGCCATATTGCGGAAGCTTGTGCGAAAGGGCTGGCGGATATTGGCCGCCAAGGCCCGCTGCAGTTGCCGAATCTGACGAAACTGGGTCTGGCACATGCGTGTGCGGCATCCAGCGGTGAATTTCCGGCCGGATTAGATGAAACCGTTGTGCCGATGGCTGCGTATGGTTATGCCAAAGAGCTATCGTCGGGCAAAGATACTCCGTCAGGACATTGGGAAATGGCCGGTGCACCGGTGTTATTTGACTGGGGTTATTTCTCTGCCAAAGAAAACAGCTTTCCACAGGAATTGCTTGATGCTTTGGTGGCGCAAGCTGATCTGCCGGGCTATCTCGGTAACTGCCACGCGTCCGGCACCGAAATCCTCGATCGCCTTGGCGAAGAGCATATGCAAAGTGGTAAGCCGATCTTTTACACCTCTGCCGATTCTGTATTTCAGATCGCCTGCCATGAAGAGACTTTCGGCTTAGAGCGCCTCTATGCGCTGTGCAAATTAGCGCGCCAGTTGCTTGAGCCGTATAACATTGGTCGTGTCATTGCGCGCCCGTTTGTTGGCAATAAGCCGGGCGAATTTGCGCGCACCGGCAATCGTCATGATTATGCGGTGGAACCGCCGATGCCGACTTTGTTAGATCGCATGAAAGCAGCGGGCGGTGAGGTGGTCTCGATCGGCAAAATTTCCGATATCTACGCCGGTTGTGGTATCACGCAACAACACAAAGCGACTGGTCTGGAAGAGTTATGGAATGTAACGCTGGCACAGGTAAAACGGGCAGCAGGGCAGACGATTGTCTTCACCAACTTTGTTGATTTTGACTCATCCTATGGGCATCGCCGTGATGTGCCGGGTTATGCCCGCGCGTTGGAATATTTCGATCAGCGTTTACCGGAATTGTTTGCGTTATTGCAACCGGGCGATCGGGTAGTGTTAACCGCCGATCACGGTTGTGATCCGATCTGGACCGGTAGTGATCATACCCGTGAACATGTGCCAGTCATTTTTTATGGCGCCACGGTAACCGCGCAAGATTTGGGTTTGCGGAATACCTTTGCCGATATCGGCCAGACCATTGCGGTCTATCATGGTCTACCACCACTAGAATATGGCAGCAACTGCTTGCCGGAACATCATTAAGAAGAAGGAAGAAAAATGTTATGTGTAGTGAATAGTGTAACAAATTATTGCTGTTAAAAATATAGTCTCTATACTGGTTGTATATCCAGCATAAAGACAGACAGTATGATTGCACTAAGATCCACGACTGACTTCGAAATAGAGAGTGTTCCATACCCGAATTTCCCTCTTTTAACTTGGGAAAGGGATAGACCAGAGCAAGGTATTGGATCTGGAATGCTCTCAGGGCGAGATCGTGAACGTTTTATAACCAACATCAAGTCTTGATTGACGTAAATCTCCACCTGTGATCATATGCTTCCTTTTTGGGGAAGCAACATATGTTCATCGATTCATTCAAACAACATTT
>JAYSBB010000072.1:0-10220 GCA_041915645.1 Tolumonas sp. | reverse complement strand
GCAGAATGCTAATGTCAGAATTAAAGCCGGGTGAAACGGCTCGCATCGTGAGTCTGGCGCAACTCGAACCTGCGGTGAAACGCAAACTAATGGCGATGGGGTTATTACCGTCTTCAGAGATCCGTTTTATTCGGCAGGCACCATTGGGCGATCCATTACAAATCGCAACCTCCAGCATCACACTTTCCATTCAGACCGCCTTAGCGCGCTTAATCGAGGTGCAAGCAGTATGAGCCATCACATTGTCACCGTGGGAAACCCGAATAGCGGGAAAACATCACTATTTAATGCGCTAACCGGCGCTAATCAGCAGGTTGGTAACTGGAGTGGGGTTACGGTTGATAAGAAAACCGGCCAATTCCAGTTTGAAGATTATGCTTATGAATTGGTCGATCTGCCGGGGATCTACGCGCTGGAAAGCCGTGATAGCTCGATTGATGAGCAGATTGCCTTTCGTTATGTCATGAATAATAAACCGGATCTGGTGATCAACGTGGTTGATTCCAGCAGTCTGGAGCGTTCCCTGTTGCTGACATTACAGCTGCGGGAATTAGGTTTACCGGTGCTGGTGGTGCTGAATAAATACGATGTACTGAAACGTCGTAACCAGTCGATTGATACGAATGTATTAAGCGAAAAACTGGGCTGTCCGGTGGTGGCATTGTCAGCGCATAACCGCAAAGAAGTGCTTTCATTTAAAGCGATTTTACCGGCATTAATTGAGCAAACACAGGCATCCCACTCATTAGATTTAGCCTATGGCAACCAGATTGATGCGTTGGTTGACCAAATGGCGCCGCAATTATCTCATCCGCATTTATCTAAGCGTGGTTGTGCTTTGCGCCTGCTGGAACAAGATCCGGTGGTGGAAGAGTCGATGGCGGCGCAACTGACGGCATCGGCCAAGCAGCAGATTGCGCAACTGCAAAAAGAGCATGATTTGGATTTGTTACTGGCCGATGCGCGCTTTAGTTATGTGTATAACGAGTGTCGCCCTACATTGCGCCAGCATGGCAAATTGAGCCAGAAACGCAGTGAGCAGTTGGATAATTTGTTACTGAATCGCTGGTTAGGTTTGCCGGTGTTTCTTGGCATGATGTATTTGATGTTCCTGTTTGCGATCAACCTCGGTAGTGCTTTTATCGACTTTTTCGACATTCTGGCGGGCGGTATTTTTGTCGAAGGTTCTCGCCTCTTATTTGAACATATCGGCTTGCCGGAATGGGTGATTGCACTGGTTTCTGATGGTTTTGGCACCGGTATTCAAACCGTAGCCACTTTCATTCCGGTGATTGGTTTTCTGTATATGTTTTTGGCGGCACTGGAAGCGTCTGGTTATCTGGCGCGAGCAGCGTTTGTGGTCGATCGGTTAATGCGTTATCTGGGCTTACCTGGTAAGGCATTCGTGCCAATGCTGATGGGGTTTGGTTGTTCAGTACCGGCCTTTATGGCGACCCGTACATTAAATTCAGAACGTGAACGTATGCTAACCAATGCCATGGCACCGTTTATGTCCTGTGGGGCGCGTTTGCCCGTATATGCATTGTTTGCGGTGGCGTTCTTCCCGCAATCAGGTCAGAACGTGGTATTTGCACTCTATCTGTTGGGAATTCTGGCTGCCGTGTTCACTGGGCTGGTGCTGCGTAACACGATCCTGCCGGGCAAAAGCGAATCTTCCATTATGGAGATGCCTGATTATGAGTTACCGCGCTTAAATTACATCTTCCTGAAAACCTGGCAGAAATTGAAAATATTCATGTTAGGTGCAGGCAAGGTGATTGTAGTGGTGGTTGCGATACTGAGTGTCTTTAACTCAATGGGCACCGACGGTTCGTTTGGTAACCAAAATAACGGTAAGTCACTGTTGGCTGTTGCAGCACAGCAAATCACACCAGTATTGTCACCACTGGGTGTCAAACCAGATAACTGGCAGGCAACGGTAGGCATCATTACCGGTATCTTTGCGAAAGAAGCGGTAGTCGGCACCCTGAATACTCTCTATCAAGCCAGTGCCGCTGATTCGGGGGCTAAATCAGAATTTAATCTGTGGAATAAAGTGACGGAAGCGGCCGCGACTATTCCTGCAAATTTGGCCAACATTAACGTCAAAGATCCTGTCGGATTGGATATCGGTGATATCAGCGATGAACAGGCAGCGGCTGCTAATCAATCAGTAGATGTCTCTGTCTATGCCAACATGCAGCAACATTTTGCTGGTGCGGCGGGTGCGTTTGCTTACCTGTTGTTTGTGCTGCTCTATATGCCATGTTCAGCGGCGATGGGCGCGTTGTTCCGCGAGTCAGGTCGTAATTGGGCTATCTTTGTGGCGATGTGGTGTAACTTGCTGGCCTTTGCGGCGTCGACACTTTACTTTCAGATCACTACGTTTAGCAGTCATCCAACTACCAGTCTGTTCTGGATCCTGTTCTACGTTGGCGGGTTCTTGCTGCTGACATTAGGTTTACGCCGTCGGGGCGATATTCTGCTGAACAAGAGGGTATTGATATGATCTTGCGTGATATTGCCGATTGTCTGCAGCAACAACAACGAATGACCGGGCGCGAGCTGGCCCGGCAGTTCCAGACCTCTGAAGATGCTATTGATGCCATGATTGGAGTCTGGATGCGCAAAGGACGGGTACGTAAAGTCTCTGCCGGTGGTTGTAGCGGCAGTTGCTGCGGTCAGCGCAGTGAAATTTACTACGAATGGCAACCTGAAGGTTTGATTGGTTTTATCCAGAAAAATTAATCCCCAAAACGCGTCCGGCTTTGCTGGGCGCGCTGCTTTAGAACGCGTGAACGCCGTCAACGATGCTGCAACTTCAAGTTCGAAGGGTATAATACTTTTCCCTGCCTAGTGATGAGGTGCCCGTCATGCTTTCTTTTGCCATCATTTCCGATATTCACGGCTGCTTTCCCGCACTGCAAAAAACACTAGATCACGCCCAGCAATTTGCACCAGATTATTATCTGGTACTCGGTGATATTTTGAACCACGGGCCTCGCAACCCAGTGCCGGAAGGTTATGCACCGCCATTAGTCGCTGAAGTACTTAACCAATTACGGGAAAAGATCATTGCGGTAAGAGGGAACTGCGACAGTGAAGTTGACCAGATGTTGCTGCAATTTCCCTGTTTAGCACCGCATAACCAACTGTTAGTCGATTCTCGTCGTTGGTTCATGACACATGGACATCTGTATGCAGCCGAAACTTTACCTTTGGTGGCAGGTGATGTGTTACTGAGTGGGCATTCACATGTTGCCGGTATTGAGCAAGATGCTAAAGGTATCTGTCGGATCAACCCGGGTTCGATCACGTTTCCGCGTAATGGCGCTGAGCCGAGTTATGCTATTTATCAACACGGCACATTAAACATTATCGGGCTGCAAACTGAGCGGGTTTTATATTCGGTTAAGCCGTAGAGTTTTCTGTAACAAAATTTATTTGTTACAGCATGTTTTACATAATATTTTCACTATATGTTTGCGGTATTTCACGCTTAAAGCGTATATTTTTTAGCTATAAGTCGCTTTCTTAATTTATTGCTGATGAAACTGTTTTGTTACATCAGTAATGAGGAGCTGTCATGTTAGCCGAAAAACATTACCGCCCATTGCTGCATTTTACGCCTGCTTTTGGCTGGTTGAATGACCCCAATGGATTAGTTTACAAAGACGGTGAATACCATCTGTTTTATCAATATTACCCCTGCGATAGCGTATGGGGGCCAATGCACTGGGGCCATGCGGTTAGCACTGATCTATTGTCCTGGACACATTTACCGATCGCATTAGCGCCCGATACGTTGGGGATGTGTTTTTCCGGTACCGCAACCGTAGACTTTGGTGATAAATCCGGTTTGTTTAATGGCAAAGATGGTCTGTTGGCGTATTACACCATTGCCGCAGAAAAACGCCCAGATGATGTCGATTTTCCACAATCGCAAGGCCTGGCATACAGCCATGACAATGGCCGCCACTGGACTAAATTCAGTGGCAATCCGGTCATCGCAAACCCTGGCTTACAAGATTTTCGCGACCCTAAAGTGTTCTGGCACGCCCCAAGCCAGCATTGGATCATGGTGGTGACAACCGGGCAGCAAGTCAGTATCTATCGTTCTACCGACGCCAAAAATTGGCAATTCAGCTCATCGTTCGGTGACGGGCATGGCGCGCACGATGAACGCGCGTGGGAATGTCCTGATCTGTTTGAAATCAAAATAGAAGGCCGCACGGAAAGCCGTTGGATCCTGATCGTCGGCGTGCAACGTGAGGCCTATGCAGGCGGCTCGGGCACGCAATATTTTGTCGGTCAGTTTGATGGCGAACGTTTCATCGATGATCACACGCCGGAAACTGTGTTATGGCTGGATCACGGTCGTGATTTTTATGCCACGCAGACCTGGGCGGATATTCCACAAAGTGATAGTCGCCGCATCGCCTTGGCGTGGATGAGTTGCTGGCCCTATGCCAACCATACACCAACGCAAAGCTGGCGTTCGGCGATGAGTATGCCGCAGGAACTTACCCTGAAACCAACAAATGAAGGGTTGCGATTACACCACGCCTTTATTCGTGAACTTGAGGCGGCGCATGCTACAACACAATCGTTAGCCGATAATACCTATACTGCTTCAACATCACTGCTGCAAACCGAATGGGAAGCTGCAGCTCGTTTAACGCTGAATGTCACTCTGGATGATAACAGTTCGTTGTCACTGACGCCGTTGCAGGGCACACAACTAATGTTGAGCACTCAAAATGGCGTTTTGACGCTACGTTGTCAGCGTTTTGCTGCTTCTGGTGATGAGACATATGAACAACAATTTCCTCATGATTACACTTTGGCATTAGGTGCTAACAGAACGGTTTCACTCGATTTATTGCTGGATCGTAGCTCAGTGGAGTTGCTGGTGGATGATGGGCGCTATGCGGTGACGAATCTGGCGTTTCCTGAACAAGGGCCAAATCACTTGTTCAGTGCTGAGGTGACTACCGGTGCAGTCAGCATAGATAATGCACATTGGCATACTTTGGCTTTACCACAAACATAACAACTGGAAATGATGCTGCTACCGCGTAGGTAGTGCTTTGTAAAAATTAATGGAACGTCAATGACAACAATAAGAGATGTCGCTCAGGTAGCGGGGGTATCCATTGCCACGATTTCCCGCGTGCTGAATAACTCAGATAAAGTCTCACCTGATACGGCGGCACACGTGCGTGCCGTAGTGAAAGAGCTGGGTTATGTTTATAACCAGCCGCTTGGCGGTGGGCGAAAGAGTGTAGAAAAAACACCATTGTTCGCCATCATTTTGCCAACCTTGGCAAACCCATATTTTGCGGAATTATTGGATATTGTTGAGCAAGAAGCCCAGCACCTTGGGCGGGCGTTATTGGTTTTTAACTCACGCGGCGATGTTCAGCGCGAACTGACGCTGATGAGCGCATGTCAGCAGTATAAAATTGACGGTTTGTTTATTGTGCCCTGTTCACGCACGACAGAGCACATAGCGACACTTAACGGCCTGCCATTCCCGGTGGTGGTATTAACACAACTGGTGGCGGAATTAACCAGCGTGGCGGTTGATCATGTGGAAGGTGGTGCTCAGGTTGCAGAACATCTGGTCAGCATGGGCCACACCGCGATTGGTTACTTAGGTTCAGTCGATGATGTTGAGCAGAAATTCGGTGGTTTCAGAGATCGTTTGGCTGCGCTCGGCGTTCCTCTCGAACCCGAAAATATTATTCAAACACCGGCACTGACGGCAATCGAATTGGCTGAGTGTTTTAATGACTATCTGGATACGCACCCGTCATTACCATTTTCTGCCATTTTTGCATTTAACGATGTGGCGGCGCAGCAAGTCATCGAAATATTACTGCAGCGTGGTTATCAGGTGCCAGAGCAGGTGCTGGTGGTCGGCTTTGATAATACTTTATTGGCAAAGGTGATGAACATCAGCAGTGTTTCGCAGCCGATGCGTGAAATTGGTCACTTGGGCTGTCAGGAGATGATGCGCTTAGTGGAAGGCAAAGAGACTGATATTCATCATCTGACCTTGTCGCCACGGCTGGTATTACGCAGCAGCTCAGTTAAGGTGAATAAGCGAAAACTTTAAACGGTCTGGGTGCCGAGACGTAACGGGCGATTGAGCAGCGCCTCTAATTGAGGTTGCTGTTCACTACCACTACGATAGGCCAGATAAATGGGGCGTGGTAACACTTGTGCGCCATCGACAAAATGCAATTCACCATTCTTCAGGTGACTGGCAATAAAATGCCGCGGCAGATAAGCCACACCGCCGTGTTTCAGCAGATGATGTAACGCTTGCTGAACAGAGCTGGTCTGTAACGTCGGCATACGCTGCAATAATTCGGCAGGTACGTTTGCCGAGCCCATATTAGTGCTCCAGTCGAGCCAGATCACCGCTTGTTCATTCAGCATACTAGTATTGAGACGCGGTGTGCGACTCACCAGACAAAGCTGAAATTCACCTACCTGACGCACAGTGACTTCATCAATTTTACTCGGTTCCGTCATCACGGCCAGATCGAGCGCGCGTTCTAAGAGCTGGCGACAGAGTTGTTCACGATTTCCCGTTTCTAACCGCATCGCTTGATCTTGCTGCTCGCTAAACCAGCCATCGAGCCATTGCTGTAATCCCATCTCCCAACAGGCTTGCGGTGCACCAATCACCAGTTGATGCTGCATGGCATCATCTTTGGCCAAAGTCTGTTTCGCGCGGCCTAAGGTCTGCAAAATAGTTTCAGCGTAGGGAAGGAGATGTTCACCCGATTGGGTTAACTGAATATTGTTACGGTGACGAGCAAAAAGGCTAACGCCCAGCTGTTGTTCCAGCTGGCGAATGCGAAAACTCACCGCCGATTGTGTGAGATACAAATTCTCGGCGGCGCGTCCGAAGTGACGGGTTTTGCTGACCTCAATAAAGGTACGCAGCAGATCCGTATCCATTACTCCAGTGGCTCTTCTACCGTTTCGAAGCTACCTTCGTCGCCGTTAGAAGTGCACAGACGGTGTACGCGGCGTGGACCGATCACCTTGATATATTTCAACCAGACTTTGGCAAACGGGTTGCCCGCAGCATCACCAGCGGTTACTCGTTCAACAAATGCAGTTTCTACATCATCTTTTGGCAGTCGTTTGCCTTGGTACAGTTCCATCATGGCATGCCCATGGCGTTCCAGCAGATCACTTTCGCCAACAGTAAAATTACCGCTACGGCGGATGCCGCGTGGGAAGTGTTGCAGATCGTTAAAACGTTTTTCTGATTCAAAGCTCATGGCGTATGAGTACCTCTGTTATTCCATCGCGGGGAAGTATGTTCAGCATCGCGCATACTTAAAAATCGAGTTTTTTTTCTTTAAGATAAATTATTTTTATCAATGAGCAATGTAGCGTCTAAATGTATTTTTCTTGTACTGTTTGATCGCTATGGATAATTCGTTCAGGGTTGCATAATTCGCTGCAATAAATCGCTTTCATGCAGTGCTCGCTTAATTAATGCGTAACCGCCCATCGTGCCTTGACCCTGAAAATGTGCTTGGTCTAAATGTAGCTCATGATGGAAATTCGGCAGTGACTGGCGCTGAATTTGCTGCAGTAATGCCGGAAACAGCACGGCTGCACTTTGTACGATTTCACCTGCCAGCAGGATCTTTTCCGGGTTGAACAGATTGACCAGAATGGCCAAAACCCGGCCTAAATTCTCTCCGGCCTGACGAATGATTTGTACGGCGACTTGATCGTTTCGGATCGCAGCCTGACAGATTTTCTCAATACTGAGATTTTCACTTTGCAGCGTACTTTTGTGACCTTTCGCTAATAAAGCGCGGGTTTGCGCCATGATGGCTTTGTTGGCAACCAGCGTTTCCAAACAACCAAAATTTCCGCAATGGCATTGCTCACCAAATGGGTCGATCTGAATATGACCAATTTCCCCTACATTCCGGTTTTTACCCAGTAACAACTGCCCGTTACTGACAATCCCTGAACCGGCACCGTGATGAATACTCACTAAAATAAAGTCTTGGCAGCCTTTTGCTGCGCCCAGGTAATATTCCGCTAAGGCCAGTGCGCGAGTGTCGTTACCGATATAAATGGGTAGATCGGTGATGCTTTGCAGACGCTGCGCCAGTTCCAGATTGGCTATCTGGTGGTTCGGCGAATACAACACTGTGCCAGTTTGTGGATCAACCAAGCCGGCCATGGTGATGGCGATAGCAATAAATTGTTGTTTAGTTTTGGTTGTCTGCAAATGTTGGCCAATGGCTTGCTGCAGGGTGGTGACAATGCCTTCAGCATCATGCTGCACTAACGGGGTCACCGTATGTTGATGAATGGCACCCGACAGATCCATGACGCTGCATTGTAATTCCTCGCGCCCTAAGCGGCAGGAGATAAACAAAAAAGCGGCTTGTTCGGTAGTCAGCGATATGGCGGGGCGGCCACCGGTGGATGCTTGTTGGGCGACCTCTTTGATCAAACCATGTTCGAGTAGCTGGCGGGTAATATTAGTGACGCTGGCCGGAGCCAGCGCACTGATTTGGGCAATATCAACTCGGGAGATTGGGCCTTGTGTATCAATTAAACGATACACCAATGCCGCATTAACCTGCTTTAGCAGTTCATGGTTGGCAACCCGTTCTCCGTGTGAACTCATTCAACATCCTTTGTCCAGTGTCCGTTAACCATGGTATCCATGATCTTAAAATCTTTCGTCAGCAGCGTCAGGTTGGCGATGTAACCGGGCTGAATGGCGCCGATTTTATCCGCTTCACCAATGGCGCGGGCAGGGTAGAGAGTGGCCATGCGAATGGCTTCATCCAGTGGCAAACCAGCCTGCTCAACCAATAACTGCACACCTTCTACCATGGTCAGGGCCGAACCACCAAGTGTTCCGTTACTATCTTCACAGCGGCCGTTGCGTAAAAAGACTTCTGCGCCACAAAAATCAAATTTTTCGAAGCCTGCTGGCGGCATAGCGGCGGCAGTGGCATCGGTGACCAGACACAGCCGATCAGCCAGAACTTTTTTCGCTAATCGCACATTGGCCCAGTGCACATGAAAACCATCGGCTACCACACCGGTATAAATATCGTCACGGTCATAAATAGCGCCGACAATACCAGGCGTCCGACCATTTTCAGTGGCCGTCATCGCGTTATACAGATGCGTAGCAAAACGAATACCGGCGTCAAAACCCGCCATCGCTTGCTCATAGGTCGCAGCGGAATGGCCAATACTGACCGTCACACCGGCATCGGCGAGTTGGCGAATATGCCGTGCCTGATTGAGTTCCGGTGCCAAGGTTATTTTCTTCAGCCATGGTGCCTGTTGACTCAGATAGGTAATCATGTCGTCAGACGGTTGGCGCAATTGCTCTTGCGGGTGAATACCACGCCGTTTGGGGTTGGTATACGGCCCTTCCAGATGCATGCCTAACACCTGATGCTGGTGTTGCTGCATGAACTGTTTGGTAGCACTGAGCGCTTGTTGAATGACGTCATCGCTATCACTGATCAGTGTCGGCAAAAAACTGGTCGTGCCGGAGCGTAGATTAGTGCGTTGCATATGCGCCAGCGTAGCCACATCCGGCGTGTCATTAAACATCACGCCACCGCAACCATTCAGCTGCAGATCGATAAAACCAGGGCAGAGCAGATGACCTTGCATATCTTGTTGCGGCAGATCGGCGGGGAGTTCTGCCTGTGGTAACAGCGCGACCACTTTTCCTTCGGCAACCACAACGGCTGTATCCGTCAGCCGTTGATAACCAGTCAGGAGTACACTGTTACAAAGCGCGTACATGTTTTTCTCCTTAAAATTTTGCTAATTCAGCTGCTTCCAACTGCTGGAAGTAACGCAGTGTTTTCACTTTTAATTCCATCGTTGCGGCTTCATCACAAACCAGCAAGCCACGTGGATGCAGCTGCAGTGCAGATATCGTCCATAAATGATTCACACTGCCTTCAATACCTGCTTGCACGGCGAGCGCTTTATTGTGTCCGGTAGCGAGGATCAGGATCTCTTCCGCATCCATCAATGTGCCTACACCAACGGTCAGTGCCAGCTTAGGCACCTGATTAATGTCATCATTAAAGAAACGCGCATTATCGATCAGGGTTTCTTGTGTCAGTGTTTTAATCCGGGTACGAGAACGCAAAGAAGAGGCTGGTTCATTAAAGGCAATGTGGCCG
>JAYSBB010000071.1:0-10305 GCA_041915645.1 Tolumonas sp. | reverse complement strand
TCAGGAATGGTTACGGACCATCGTGAAAGCCTGCATAGAAAAGACAGATTATCCAATTCCGCAAGAGTTGTTGTTGTCAACGCAGTCCCGGTGAACTGTTACCCAGAATGCGCTTAGCTGCAATTCTAACTGAACGATATCCACACTTGAATTTGTCCTTGCGATGACAGACATAAATTTATCGTGTTTGTCGGCGCGAATCCGCAGCAAAACATCTTTTGCTGAGTCAGACAGAATCGCTTTGATATCAAAACCTAATAAAAATGAACAACAAAGGGGGATGTCATAGCCATACTGTTCACTTGGTACATACGCTTCCCAGAGCCGGTCTTGGTGGATTGTTTGATAGCGATCGAGAATGGTATAAAAATCGGTCGCATCTTTGTTTCTTTCCTGACCTTTTTCATCCCAAGCGATCAATTTCAACAGTGCAATGCCTGCCAGAGAAGCGACTTTGAATTGTAAATCACCATCCGTCACCCATAACGCCGCGCTATAGGCTTCATCAAAACCAATCACACTCATGGTGACTGCATAGTCCGGCGGCCACTGAATCGAACCTTCAGTATCGGCAATATCGCCAAAAGGGATGATATCTAATGGCAACCCAGTCTCTGGTTCAAGAAAGCGGTGTGCATGTGCGGTTTCACGCATCCCTTTTTCGATGAGCGCTTGTCTGATATGAGTGAATTCATCCCACGACCGAATAAAGATCGCGGTATCAATATCACGCGTTGCTCTGCTAGGCGCATAACCAAAGATGCCATGCAGCACGATATCCCGCGCGGTTGCACCAGCAATAAAGTAATCAAGCTGAATGCTGTTCGCCGCAGCAACCACGTTGCTTAATGCCTGATGCAGTAACGGATCAAGGGAGTTTTGTAAGATGTAAGTATTTGTCATTGATCATCTCTGCCAATTCACGATTTCGTCCATCTTTACTCAGCAGCAATTCCGCAACCGTCAGCAGTGCGAATGCGTTTTGCGAGATGTTGAGATCTTTGCCCCAGAATGCTTTTTTCATCTGCAATGTTGAGTTTCGATTTTTGCTGATAGGGTATTTTTCTGGCCGCAGGTTTTGCGCGAATAACAGTAGCGCTTGCGGGATCAGATAATCCGTTAACTGCATTGCGGCAACTTCACCAGCCCATAGATCGCCTTGCGCAAGCGGTACGCTTTCCCAGTGCTCAGGCTGCGGGCAAGTAATAGCCGGAATTTTTAGCGCAACTTTTTGCAGATAACTGATCAGCCACTCGTATTGCAGATTTTGAATATCTAAAAAACGGCGTTCTGTTGATTGCTGCGCGATATGCTTGTTATTGAGCAGAAAAGACATGGTTTTATTCACCATGCCTAATGAGATATCGGCTCGTTCCGCAATCAGGGTATAAGGGGCATTTAGAAGAGCTGGTTCTGCAAAGAAGGCAAATAAACATTTCACTATGCCGGTTGTCATCGTTGCGATTGTTTTGCTTGGAATAGCCTTCTGCCCTTGGATGAGGATGTAGGTTGAATCATCCACAATTCTGATATTGCCGGACTCATCAATGTAATTCACATTGAGTTCGGAGCACACATCCCGTAGGTATGTACTCAATGTGTTACATACCAAGATGCGCTGTTGATTAGGGTTGGAATGGGCATAATGAATCAGACTTTCTTTCCTGTGTATGTGCTTACATTCAAGAAAGTAATGCTTCGGTTGCTGATTCAGTAAGACCGTCAGTTCCCCATCACATCCAGAACTGGTTAACTCATCAAACAGCGTTATGTGTGGTTGCCATTCATTCGGTAAAACCTGAAGCATGTTTTCCAGATCCGGCTCTATCATTTTCACGTTTTATAAATTTTCATGAATCATGAAAAAAGCATATTCGTGAAATTGCGCGGTGTAAAGATGATTTGAACAACGACGCATATTTTTTGGTTCCATAAACCGGCTCAGAGTCAGACAAAACGGGAACTGAACCCATACCTTTTTGACTCCTTAATCAGTAAACTACTGTTAATTCTGGCAGTCAAAGCAGTCATGGCGGATGTTCATGGAAGGATCGATTAAATTTACCGAAGCAAAACTGGAACAAGCCATCATCGAACTGCTCGGTGAACAGGGTTATCACTACTTACCCAGCGAACAGCTTGTCCGTGCTGATAAAACGCAGGTACTCATTGAAGCAGATTTTCGCGATTATCTCGCCAGCCGTTATCAGCCTGATAGCCTCACCAGTGCTGAAATCAGCCGCATCATCCGCCAACTTTCAACGCTTTCTGCCAACGACCTTTACGACAGTAATAAAACCTTCAGCAATTGGTTAGCAAACGGCTTTCTGCTCAAACGCGATGACCGCAATCAGAAAGATCTCTACATTGAACTCATCGATACCCGCCATCTGCCGCAAGCGTTAGCGGTGCTGTTTACGCCTGAACCAGACGAATTGGCTGAGGTTGCAGAACCCGAGGCGGTTTATTTTTCCGCCAAGCATAACCGCCTGAAAATCGTCAATCAGCTCGAGATCACGGGTAAAGACGATCAACTGCGCATCCCTGATGCCATCTTGTATGTGAATGGCTTACCGCTGGTGGTGTTTGAATTTAAAAGTGCTATCAAAGAGCAGCAGGCCAATCTGGGTGATGCGTGGCAACAACTCTGCAAACGCTATCGCCGCGATATTCCGCAACTGTTTGTTTATAACGTGCTGTGCATCATCAGTGATGGTGTGAATAACCGCATGGGCAATCTGTTTGCGCCTTACGACTTCTTCTATTCATGGCGCAAAATCAGCGGTAATGAATCGCGTGAAGAGAACGGCATCCCTTCACTGCACAGCATGGTGCAGGGCTTATTCCACCCGGTGCGCTTGCTCGATGTGGTGAAGAACTTCGTCTTCTTCCCAGATACCAGCAAGCATGAAGTGAAAGTCTGTTGCCGTTATCCGCAATATTACGCCGCCCGGAAGCTCTATTTCAGCATCAAGGCGGCCCGTAAGCCACAAGGCGACGGTAAAGGCGGCACTTACTTTGGTGCGACTGGTTGTGGCAAGAGCTACACCATGCAGTTCCTTGCCCGCTTGCTGATGAAAAGCGTCGAATTTGCCAGCCCGACCATTGTGCTGATTACTGACCGTACCGATCTTGACGACCAGCTTTCTAAGCAAATCTGTAATGCCACGCAGTATATCGGTGATGCGACGATTGTTCCGGTTGAAAGCCGTGCTGATTTACGCGAGAAACTGGCTGGTCGCAACAGCGGCGGCGTGTTTCTGACGACGATCCACAAATTCACAGAGGATACCGAACAGCTGTCTGAACGCAGCAACATCATCTGTATTTCAGATGAAGCGCACCGCAGTCAAATCAACCTCGATCAGAAAATCGTGATTGATGAGAAAACCAATACGGTGCGCAAAACTTATGGCTTTGCCAAATACCTGCACGACTCACTACCTAACGCGACTTATGTGGGTTTTACTGGTACGCCGATCGATGCCACGCTCGATGTGTTTGGTCAGGTGGTCGATAGCTACACTATGACCGAGTCGGTGAATGATGAAATCACGGTGCGTATCGTCTATGAAGGCCGAGCGGCAAAGGTAGTGGTTGATAACAGTAAATTGCAAGAGATCGAAAACTATTACGATGAATGCGAGAAAGCCGGTGCCAGCGAATACCAAATAGACGAGAGTAAGAAAGAAACGGCTAACATGAATGCGATCTTGGGTGACCCCGATCGGATCAAAGCCATTGTTGCCGACTTTGTGAAGCATTATGAAGCGCGGGTGCAAGAAGGCTCGACGGTCAAAGGCAAAGCGATGTTTGTCTGTGCCAGCCGTGAAATTGCCTATCAGCTTTATCTGCAAATCAAAGAAATTCGTCCTGACTGGTTCATCGAAAAAACCACGCCAGAAGGTATCGAACTGACTGAGCAAGAACAGAAAGAAGTGATGCCATCCGCAATGGTGAAGATGGTCATGACGCGCGGTAAAGACGATGAAGCCACGCTCTATGATCTGCTCGGCACCAAAGATGATCGCAAAGAGTACGATAAACAGTTCAAGAACCCGAAATCGAACTTCCGCATCGCTATCGTCGTGGATATGTGGCTGACCGGATTTGACGTGCCGGAACTCGATACCATCTACATCGACAAACCACTGCAAAAACATAACCTGATCCAGACTATCTCGCGTGTGAACCGCAAGTTTGAAGGCAAAGACAAAGGGCTGGTGGTCGATTACTTCGGCATTAAAAGCAAAATGAATTTGGCACTGGCGATGTATTCCAAGGCCGATTCCACCAATTTTGAAGACATCACACAATCCATCGTTGAAGTGAAAAATCACCTCGCCTTGCTGGGCAATCTGTTCCACCACTTTGATAGCAGTGATTATTTCAGCGGAGAGCCGAAAGCTCAGCTCAACTGCCTCAACCTGGCCTCGGAATATGTCTTACAAAGTAAGAAATTTGAAACCCGTTTTATGGCGCTGGTGAAACGCCTGAAAGCCGCTTATGACGTTTGCTGTGGCAGTGAAAACCTGACGCAGGATGACCGCGATTACATCCACTTCTATCTGGCGGTGCGCTCTATCGTGTTCAAGCTCACCAAAGGTGATGCACCCGATGTGACGCAAATGAACGCGCGTGTTCGCGACATGATTGCAGAAGCGTTAAGGGCGGAAGGTGTCGAAGAGATTTATACGCTGGGTGAAGAGAACGCGGAAGCCATCGACATCTTTGATGAAGACTATCTCGACCGGATCAGCAAAATCAAACTGCCGAACACCAAGATCCAGTTGCTGCAAAAGCTGCTGGAGAAAGCGATTGGCGATTTCAAGAAAGTGAACCAACTGCAAGGAATCAACTTCTCAAAACGCCTGCAATCGCTGGTGGAGCAGTATAACGAACGCAAAGAAAACGATGTGTTTAATGCGGAAGAGTTCAACACCATCACCGATGAAATGGTCGAGCAGATCTTCGGTCTGTTTGGTGAACTGAAAGGTGAAATGACATCGTTCGCCGATCTCGGCATCGACATTGAAGAGAAAGCCTTCTACGACATTCTTGCCGCGATGCGCCAGAAATACGATTTCAGCTATGAAGATGACAAGATGCTGGAACTGGCAAAGGCCATGAAAGTCATCGTCGATAATCAGGCGCAATTCCCCGACTGGAGCAAACGCGACGACATCAAAGCCGCGCTGAAAGTCGAACTCATCTTGTTACTGCACAAATACGGCTTCCCGCCTGTGGCGAACGATGACGTGTATAAGAGTGTGCTGGAGCAGGCAGAGAATTTTAAGAAGAATCGTGGTTAGCTAAATTGAGCAGCAAGAAATCAAAGGATTGGCTGGTTGGATCGAGGGGGATAGCGGGGTTTCGCCACCAGTGCTTTGCGCCGACCGATCCGCCATCTGCGCTCTGGATACAAGTATCCCCCTTGGTTATATCACTTTAGTTAATCTCAGTGATTCCGTCAACTATCGAAGCGGTGTGGATTGAGAACCTAATGGGTATTAGCGTATCGCAACGTGAGAGAATATTTATGACTGAAGAAACACGGCATAGTGACTCAGTAATGGCACCCAAAATCTTGCTGATTGATCTTGAAAACTGTCCTAGCCAAATCAATGAGTTGCAGAAAGTGTTGAATGACTATATGCAGGTTGTAATTTGCTATGCTCATTCTAATGCAAAGATCCCATTAGATTGGTTGATGCCATTAAATGACACCATTAATGCTGAGCGTTTAAAGGTCTTTAAAATGGCTACAACAGGTAAAAACGCTGCTGATTTCGGTATTAGTTTTTACGCTGGCATGATGATGCAACAAATGGCTGATAATGCACATTTCGTGATCATGTCTGATGATACTGACTTAGACCATGTTGTGAGTTTATTGCGTAGCCAGAATCGGACTGCAGAGCGAATTGGTATGAGAAAAGAGGAACATAAAACAGCCGCTGATGTTATATGTTCAGAACCTGAATCGATCAAGGTTTATTGTGCTCATTTGGTTACATACAAGAGCAATCGTCCGGCCAAAAAAGAAACCTTACTTAATAGTATTAAAAACAAATTCAAAGATACGCCGGATGTGACAAACGATGTACTGACAACGCTGATTAAGCACGGTGCACTGGCCTTTCAGGAGAATAAAGTGATTTACAACGATAAAAAAATCGTTGAGTTATCGTGCCAATAACCAGTTTTAACTTACATCTGGAGCAACACAATGAAATCGCTTAAACCAAATGAAATAAACAAACACCGTTCGCGACGTTTACGCAAAAAACTACGGGTAGGCGAGTTTCAGGAGTTTGGTGTAACAATTGATCTGACCTTCAATAAAACCATGCTGGAGTTTGAACAGGCCCTAGACGAATTGTTGTCTTATGTTGAAGCTCGGGGATGTGTGTTTGGCGGAGGTGGCAGCATGACTGGTAATGAGATATCAGGATTTCTCTGTAAGTCAGAGCGTGGCACGTTAACTGAAACTCAAGTAACCAAGTTGAAGAGTTGGCTGCAGCAAATGCCATGGGTCACCGAATTTTCAGTTTCAGGTCTTATTGACGCATGGCATGCAGATGCATCGGGAATTGATGTTTTGTAATTCGGAGTTGGTTTACATTGAATTTTATTTCAATATTGAATCCCTTTTGTAGGTACAAACCCTCGACGTTCTTTTAACCATCGACGAGCTTCTGATATTTCAACGAAGACTTTATTTCCTTCTTTGATTACTTTGAGAGGGTCTTTTTTATCATAAGTTGCATTCCTCACACTGCGAATAGTGCCCATGCCTGCAAGTAACGCAATTTCAAAAAGTGAAAAATGAGTTTTATGTACTAATGGGAAAAAAAATTCACTTCCTGCGATTGGGTAATGGTCATCACAATAACCGGCAAAATTACCGTTACTATCAAGTTTGAAGCGGGCTATGAATTTATGCAGCATGTGAATGCCGTGGAATATTCTGTATTTAAAACTGAAGCCACCACTGGTTTCATCTAACGTTTTTAACGCATTAAACCACTCTACAGCGTATAGACAATCGTCGTCATCAAATTGCCATTCGTTATTTGTTAACCAGAGGAATTCAGGGTTTCCCAGTTCTGCATATTGGTATATTCGATTTAAGACACTCCAAATTCGAGTAGAGCGAATTGAGTCTTTGGTGTGTTGCACGGGGTGTGAACAAGTGTTTCCTACAGCCGTTATATACAAATCATACAACTCATTACAAAAGTCAGAACAAAATACTTCTAAATCAAAATCTTCTGGAAATTTGAGGTTGAACTCGCTATCGACATGCGAAAGTAATGCATAAGACATTTATGTACTCCTTGACTACACAAAGAAGGGGTTGTAAATTATATGTACTTTGTAAGTACATATTACATTCTTTTTGAAGAGAGCACTACTTATGTATAAACCAGAATCAATAGCAAAAGCTGAGTTGAAGGGGGCATTCCGCAGAGCAACAGAACGTTATGAGTTGTTCATGAAGAAAGTACGAACAGGAGTAGTGACATTTGGATCACGCAAAAATCATCTGCGTTACATTGAGGAAATGGTGAAATGTCGAGGTGAATTTATGCTGGATCACCGAGTTTGTCATCATCATTCCAGTTGGCATTTTCATTCTGTCATGACATCGCTCGATACTTACTTTCAGAACATTGAAGGCATAGGAAATGTTGTTCGTCTCGTTATTGATGGTTGGGATAGTCGTCGCATGATGAAAGGTGATAAACGGGGGATGCAGAGGTTACTAACTCGTTTGTTTGTGCACCAACATTTCCTCATTCGTGCAGTGCAACGGTTGGGACTTGAAGGTTTAAAAGGTCTAGGTAATCAAGTGTTCCCTATATTTAGTTACATTTTACGAGAAAATATTTCCTTTCGATTATTAGGGAAATCAGTTCATTTTATAATGCCGAACTATGTGCTGGTAGCAGAAAAAATATCGAATAGTTATGGCTTAGTTTTTAAGACTATTTTGTTACGAGAACAATTTTCAGAACAGCAACTACGCCAGTATCAGGCTGCATATCAACTGATGTGCAACCAAAGAAGTGACTGCGTCATGTTGAATCAAGAGACAGGTCATCTTATCGCTCTGCATTTTAATGAGCAGGGAATTAATCAGACCTTATTAAAAGAATCATTTTGGATGCGCGATATTTTTACAGAACTTGAACAGTGTGCTTAATTATTCAGGAGTATTCGTTATGTTTGAACAGTTTATTTCATCAATGAAAACGTTCCAGCCTTCATCTGTACCTCCTTTGCCGTCAAACCTGAAATTGGCTGAGGATGGTAAAGTTTCCATTTACTACGCTCCATTTGACTATGTGAATTCGCAGGCAAAAATCGTTTTATGTGGTATTACCCCTGGATTGCAGCAAGCTGAATTGGCCTTGACCGAGGCTAAACAACAGCTTTTGGCTGGTTCTGATATCGAAATTTCAAAACAGAAAGCTAAAGAGACAGCCAGTTTTGGTGGGCCAATGCGAAGTAATCTGATTGCATTACTTGATCATGTTGGAGTTCACGAATATCTGGGGTTAGATTCATGCGAGCGATTATTCTCAACACATAAACATTTTGTCCATTACACCTCAGCACTGCGATATCCAGTATTTATAGAAGGGCTGAACTACAGTGGTTCGCCATCAATGCTGTCTAAGACAATTTTGACGCAGCAAATCGATAAATATCTTGTTGAGGAAATCCGAGCACTGTCAAAAGATTGTATCTATGTTCCATTAGGTCCAAAGGTGACACAAGTATTTGATTATTTGGTTCAGCAGGGGCTAGTTAATTCAGGTCGTGTATTGAATGGGCTACCTCATCCTTCAGGAGCGAATGCAGAACGGATTAGTTATTTTCTAGGTCGTAAAGCAAAGGATAACCTTTCTACAAAAACAAATGCTGAGCAGATCGAGCTAGTTCGGTCAAAGTTAATGAATCAGATAAACTGTCTTTTAAAACAACGAGCTAGTGTTTGATTTTTATTACGAGAATAGAGTACGAAAATGAATTACATACAAATTGAGTTAACACAGGGCAATATTAATCAAGGTCATTTTTACTTGGATGATTGCCGTCAATTTTTTCCATCTGAATGTTTAGGTGGAAAAAATAAATCTCTGGCAGGCAAGCCGTTAACTGTTGTGTTTGATGGTACTGGAGAAACCGTATCAACTGACATTGATGCAACAAAGCGCTTGTTTCGTGTTGCTAGGGGTCAGAGCAAGCGATTTTTAAAGCATTATGAATTGACTGCTGGTGATAACATTTATGTTGTCAACAGTGATCAGACATATCTGGTAACAACCAAGTTATCAAAATAAGACGATGTTTATTCTAGGTAAGTGATCGCTTTAGTGCGGTCACTTTGGAATAGTCATATCTCGTCAGATATAGCCCCATTTCGTGACGAAATGCCGGTCAACTACACAAAATTAATGGGTAGACCAAAGCGATCATCTTTTTACAGATCGCATGAGTGATCGCCTATGTGTGATCGCTTTAGTGCGATCACTTTGGAATAGTCATATCTCGTCAGATGATATCTAGACCCATTTCGTGACGAAATACCGGCTAACTATATAAAATTATCGGGTAGACCAAAACGATCATTTTTTTAGAGATCCGCATAGTGATCGCTTATGTGTGTGATCACCTCGGTGCGATCCCCTTGATAGTGGTATCTCAACAGATGAGATATAGCCTCATTTTGTGACGAAATACGGCCAACTACACAAAATTATCGAAATACGCAACGATCATCTTTTTAGAGATCGCGTGAGTGATCACTTATAGGTGATCGCTTTAATGCGATCACTTTGGAATATTCATATCTCAACAGATGATATCTAGACCCATTTCGTAACGAAATACCGGCCAACTACATAAAATTATCGGGTAGACCAAAACGATCATTTTTTTAGGGAGCGCATGTAGTGATCACTTCAGCATGATCACATCAGCAGCCGTTGGGTAAATGAAGAGTAGGGAACAGGATGCCGATTTAACGGTAGCTCTACGTTATGCGGCTTTATAACTACAGGTGCAACTACAGGTGCTGGTGGATATAAACAAAAAGGACTTACAACAATCAGCTGTAAGTCCTTGATATATTTGGTGGCCCCTCCCCGGCTTGAACGGGGGACCAAACGAGTAGGATCGACTACCGAGGTCGCCCTCAATAGTCTTCCTCCGAACGCAACGTGCAGGTTTCCAAGCATTGCGCTCTCCAGTTATTCTTAATTCACCTTCATGCTTCGGCTACATAACTGAGTT
>JAYSBB010000070.1:0-10341 GCA_041915645.1 Tolumonas sp. | reverse complement strand
CGGTGTGCTGTATCGAAGAGGCTGCCCGGTTATTTCATTTATGTGGAGCAGAGAGCGAATTATTAGTTTCTTCGGGTGATCGTGTAATTAAAGGCGCCTTATTATTAAAAGCAACCGGAAGTTCTGAGGCGATATTTGCAGCTTGGAAAGTCACGCAGATCTTAGTTGAGTGGGCGAGTGGCATCGCGAGCGCAACCCGTGCATTAGTCGATGCTGCAGGTCATGTACCTGTGGCATGCACGCGAAAACAGAGTCCGGGTACTAAGGCCTTGTCAGTCAAAGCCGTTAAAGCTGGCGGGGGAGTCATGCACCGGTTGGGGTTATCAGAAACGATTTTACTCTTTGCGGAACATCGGCAATTTTTAGCTGAATCCCCAGAAGTTATTTTGCAGCAATTAAAAATCAAAGCACCAGAGCATCGACGAGTTGTCGAAGTGCACGACTTGAACGATGCGAAATGCTGGGCCTTAGCGGGTGCAGAAGTGTTACAAATGGATAAATTTTCATTAGCTGATGTACGCGCTTGCCATGCTTATTGCCAAGAAAATAACTTACCAGTGACGCTTGCGGTTGCCGGAGGTGTGAATGTAAATAATGCTGCGGATTATGTTTCTGCAGGTGCAGGCTTATTGGTGACATCCGCGCAGTATCATGCGGAACCGAAAGATGTGCAAGTTACTTTTTCTGCATTGAAATAGAAAGTTTATAAATCTCAAAGCGCAGGTGGCATTCGCGATTCATTTGAGTTTATGAATTGCATTATAATTTAAAATAGTGGTGATTTAAGCTTTCGCTAAGTTTTATTCGGTAGTCTGTTGTTGCGCTTTGATTACCGAATGGAACAGATGGTGGAACTTTTAAATCAAACTTTATTTTTACTTATAAATGCCGATGTTCAGCCTAATGCGCTGATCGTTATATTGGCTAAATTGATGGCTGATTTGCCGGTTTGGCTAGTTCCATTGTTGCTCATTATCGGCTGGTTAAGAGGTGATAACTCTATTCGTAAAGGATTTTTAGCAGCGGCTTTAACTGCTGTTGTTGCATTATCAGTCAATCAAATAATTGGATTTTTCTGGCAACATCCACGTCCATTTATGATGGGGTTGGGACATACATTGATCCCGCATGTTGCCGACTCATCATTTCCTAGTGACCATATGACGTTGATTTGTGCTGTGGCTTTTTCATTGCTGTGGTATCCGGCATTACGCAAACTGGGCAGTATGTTGTTATGTCTCTCTTTGCCAGTTGCTTGGGCGAGAATATACCTAGGCGTACATTTTCCGCTCGACATGATAGGCGCAATGTTAGTGACAGCGTCGTGTGCGTGGTTAATTCAGTATCAGCAAAAAATGCTCATTGAACCCGCGTTTAAAATTGTTTCATCGCTGTATGGATGGGTGTTTTCTCCTGCTATTCAACGCGGTTGGTTGAAATAAAATTGCGCCATTCCCTTCATTTGTTTAGGCTAAATCAAGCACTGATATTGGGAATGAACAAATGCCTTACGTATTAATAGCTTGTGACATGGATGAAACACTCTTAAATGATCAACATGAAATTTGTCAAAGAAACATTGATGCGATCATAAAAGCTAAAAAAGAGTTTGGCGTCAAATTCGTTCCCGCGACAGGTAGAGGATACCTGTCTATTCAGCACAACTTAAAAACACTCGGTTTATATGATGAGGCGAATGAGTATGTCCTCTCTTTTAATGGTGGTGCTTTAACTGAAAACAGAGGCAATAATCTGATTCAATTTAAAGGCTTGAATTTCCTGAAAATGAAGGAGATTTTTGAATATGGCCTTGATAAAGATGTTTGCATTCGTGTTTATACCAAAGATCAGATTTTTGTTTTTAATCTCTCAGAGTCAGAAGCTATAAGGATCAATAGCCTGAAAGTGCCCTGCAACATTATGAGTGAAAATAAAGTCGACTTTTTGGCCGATGAGCAGATAGCAAAGATATTATATCAAAACCTTGATATCCCGTATCTGAAAGAGCTTGAACATAAGATGAAATCAATTACTGACGGTCATTGCAGTGTCACTTACTCCTCAAATAGATATATGGAATTTAATGCGCTAGGTGTTGATAAAGGGCAGGGGCTTTGTGATTTAGTCAATATATTGGGTTTGGATATCAAAGACACCATTGCCGTTGGCGATAACTATAATGATTTAGCAATGCTTAAAGTAGCTGGTTTATCCGTCGCAGCGCAGAACGCAACTCAAGATATTAAAGCCGTATGTAATTACACAACTAAAGCGGATAACAATCAGGGTGTTATTGCTGAGTTAATAGAGAAATTTATATTTAACCAATGAGTGATTTTGTCTTCATTTGTGGCCCCTACATGTCTGGTGAATCAATTTTTTGTAACAAAAGACATAAATAGGTTTAAAATCACCAGATTAGGCGCAAAACGAATGGATTGTCATGGCTGACATTTGGTTACATCGAAAACAAGAGTTAATTAGAGTCATTAATCAGGTGACTGATACTGATTATGATGATTTAGACATGTCAGTTGTGCTGAATGTTTTATGGACTGTTGATGGTGAAGAGCGTGACTATTTAAATTCAGCGCTAAAAAGTATGATTTCAGGTAGCTTTGATGATAGCAGCTACTCAAGATCTTTTCTTGAGCAGCTCGATCTGATCTGTGGCGTTCCAATCGTAGTGGTCGATGACTATGAAGAAAGCGCTCATGAAGAAGATCATGATATAGAAGAGGTTGAATCTGAAGATGAGTTCATCGAAGAAAAGACAACTAATTCAGCTCATAGTTGGTTGATTTGTTTTGTTTCATTAAGTGTAGTTTTACTCTCTTTATATCTAAATAAAGATAGTTTTAATAAAGACGCAATGTTGGAAATCTTGCCGAAATGGCCTTATTTTTGGGCTGAATTCGCACTCATTACCGCTGGGTTAATTTCTGTTGCCTATATTACTAAATCAATAGTTAATAGCATTGCTGAGTATGTGGCTACTATTGGTTATTTATTGTTGTTTATGCCATTACTTTGTGTATTAAAAGGGTTTACCTTTAGTTCATCGCTGTGGTTATATTCCTGTGTTGTTTTATCAATCGTATTTATGACCACCCTGAGTCGTATTTGTAGTCGAAAAACTGTCGGGCAAGAATAAAACTATTATCATCAATATGGGGAACATTTAAGTGTTTCCCATATTGAATGCACAAAGATAGTGGTTCAGCGACTATTAAATAAGTTGTTCTATCAACAACAGTAACGCGATCGCTATCATTGCTAATCCGGATATTTGACTGACATATTGTGCGGCTTTGGGGCGTGTACGTAATACCGTCTGTGCACTAAAACCGACTAAAAAATAAACCGTACCGCAGCTTAATATATGCATTACGCCTAATGCGATAATTTGAACTGGAATAGACCATGAACCTGTTGGGTCGGTAAATTGTGGTAATAATGCAAGAAATAATAGGAATACTTTGGGATTCAACCCGCTCACGCACGCGCCTTTGATCGTCCAATGACGCCAGGAGTTACTTTCCTGACTCTGGCCGGCGTTTGGCACAGATGGATGTGTGAACATGTTGAAGCCAAGCCACAATAAATAGGTTGCTCCAATCACGGTTAAGAGAGTAAGTGCAACAGGGTTGCTTGCCACCAAAGCACCGATCCCCGCGGCGACAATCATGATCGCTACAAAATGCCCCAGCAATAATCCAGATACCGCAGGTATTACCACTCGTCCTTGCATGCCTGCGGAAATTGCATAAGCCCAATCCATGCCAGGCGTGATCACAAACAAAATGGAAACTGCCCAGAATGCAGCGAATAAGCTGACTGCCATATTTTACCTCTTGATACTCTTTCTCTATGAAGAAGGAAATTCCAATCCCCAGCCGATATTGGAAATAATATTCCTAAGACATTAGAATGTGCTCTCAAATACTTGCTAGAAAATAGTTTGGATAAGAAGGATTTTCTAAATGGATAACATTGATCGCAAGATCCTTGCTGAACTTCAATCTGATGGACGACTTTCAGTTACTGACTTGGCCGATCGTATTGGGCTTAGTTTGTCGCCCTGTCATCGGCGGGTTAGGGCTCTGGAGCAATCAGGTGTGATCCGAGGTTACAGAGCGCAGCTTGATCCCGCTAATCTGGGTTTTAGTTTTTCAGCGCTTGTTTTTGTTACGCTTCGAGAAGGAGATCGACAGGCTGTTGAAGCGTTTGAAACTGCCGTTAAAGACGTACCGCAAATTATTCAGGCACAACGTCTGTTCGGTGATCCAGACTATCTGCTTCATGTTGTCTCCCGCGATCTGTCAGCGTTTCAACTGCTGTACGATGAGCAACTTTCTGCGTTGCCGAGTGTTCAGCGTCTCACTTCTACGTTGGTTATGAAAAATGTTGTGCAGGATCGACCGCTGCCACTGTGAATAGTGGGAAGGCATTTGGGTTCACTTGGCCAAGTTTGCTCAAAAATCAGAGCTTGATTTTAAGTCTTAAGCATTAGGTCAGCGGGTATTTAGATCTGGTTTATCTTGATTAAAAAACA
This sequence comes from Tolumonas sp., assembly GCA_041915645.1. GTDB lineage: Bacteria > Pseudomonadota > Gammaproteobacteria > Enterobacterales > Aeromonadaceae > Tolumonas. The sequence continues at coordinate 5,786 of JAYSBB010000070.1, read as the reverse complement.
TTGTCGAAAAAATTATTTAATGATTGTTGCCATGTCACTTGATAATAAAATCGTTTCAATCTCTTCTGTAATATCTTCCTGTCGTTGGATGTTATAAGCAAATCTGAGACGTAGCTTATCTTCATCCAATCGTTGTAATGCGCGATCCATATGAATTTGGCGTCGGTGGTTTTCGGCCATCAGTGAACTGTAGAGTACCTCGTTGAGCACTGCATAAAGATAATGATCTGTTAAGCTTTGTAGGAGTTCTTCCGGCAGAATATTTAACTCTGCAGGATATGCCTTCATCTTTACTGGTTCCGGTAAATGGCTTAGCGGCAGCAGGTGACGAGATCGGATAATATCGGATGTATCGCAGTGATAAAGCACTGAAATCCCGCAACTTGGTATTTGTTCCCGAGCGAGCAATGCGTTTAATTGTTGAGTTAGCTGTAACAGGACATTGGGTATTTCATCGCTAACAATTGCACCCGGTAGAAGAGTTATTGTTGGGTCATGTTCGTCTATTCGATTAGCCAATCGTCGTCCGACGATGAGCCACGAGACGGGCTTGGTCTGTTGCAAAGAGATCGTGTTCATTTCAGCCAGCAATGTCTCATTAAAATCGCCGCAAAAACCTTGTTCTGAACCGATGACTATGCAGATCATTCGCTCTGCGGTTGGACTATTCGCCAGTGTTCCGTGCGTGGCAAAAAATTCAGCCGCTGTTTGTTCAATACTGGTTACCATACGTTGCTGGCAGACAATAAAATCCATCAGTATGCGTATTTCCATGAGCGCTAATCCCTTCATCGCGGACATGATCCCCGCAATGTCAGATAATGCCTCTAGCTTTTTATTAATTTCCCGTCGGCGACTCATGATTTATTTCCTGCATCCAGCTTTCAATGAGCCTGCGCCAACTATCACGGGTTTCCTGCAATTCAGGGCTGTTTTCTGCAACTTTCTGTAAGAGTTGTGCGAATACAGTGGTTATCTTGCTGGCATCAAAGTGATCAAAAAAACCTTCGTTATAGGCAACAAGCCAAGCCATGTGCTGCTCTGGAGATAGCGGTGACAAGCGCTCTTGTTTAAGCAATTCTCTTAATAGCCGCCCATGCCGGATTTTTACTTCCACACCCGCTTCCAGGCGGGCACCAAAACGTGTGAATACTTCGAGTTCCAGAAATTGCAGGTAATCTAATTTCATCCGACCAGCTTCGACTTTAATGACGGGTAATTGAGCCTTACCGCCAATGCGTGAGACCGAGCGGGTAATGTCAATCGCGGGCAGAAAACCTCGCGCATACAATGAGGTATCGAGATATATCTGACCATCCGTGATTGAAATTAAATTGGTTGGAATGTAAGCGGCTATTTCTCCCTGTTCGGTTTCTACTATAGGGAGCGCGGTCATGCTGCCACCTCCATAATGTGAGGCGAGGGCCGTTGACCGTTCCAACAGACGGGAGTGAAGGTAAAAAATATCTCCGGGATATGCTTCTCGGCCTGGAGGCCGTCGTAGTAGTAACGATAACTCTCGGTAAGCCCGCGCATGTGTGGTCAGATCATCATAAACGATCAGTACATCCCGACCGGACCACATCCATTCCTCAGCCAGCGTGCATCCCGCAAAAGGGGCAAGAAATTTAAGCCCTGGGGTTGTAGTGGCTTCGGCGACGACCACGCAAGTAATATCAAGTACTCCGGCCTGTCGTAATGTTTCTATAGTGGCAACCACTGAAGAGCGTTTCTGGCTGATCAATACATACACGCAGAGCACGTTACGTCCCTTTTGCGCAATGATGGTATCGATTGCCAGTGAGCTTTTTCCTGTTCCGGCATCACCAATAATCAGCTGCCGTTGCCCCTTACCAATAGGGATCATGGTATCTACCATTTTGATACCACTGAGTAATGGTTGTGCAACAAAATCTCTGGCAGGGATCGGCGGGGAAGAAACCTCTAATAAACGACGACGACTAAACATCGGTGATGCTCTGCCATCTAAAGGGCGCCCTAGCGGATCAACGACTCGACCGAGAAAATTATCACCCACACCAATATCCAGCCGATGCCCTGTCAGATGAGCTGACGTTCCCGCAACTAAACTATCGTTCTGACTGAGTAATATGGCGCCGATACGTTTTCGGCCTAAATAGAATACTTGTGCTTCACTTCCATTTTCGAAGCGCAGAATTTCATCCATGGCCGCTGAAGGCAGCCCTTCAACCCAGACAATACCATCACCAATTGCAGCAACTTTACCAATCTCACTGATCCGTAATTGCGGACGGTATATATCAAATTGCTGATGTCTATTGAGGCCTGCATTCAGGTCTGACAAATCACTGTCCAAAGCCGGATGCCTCCGCATAAACGCTCAATTCTCCAGCCAGACTTAAATCTAGCTGCCATGCGCCGAGTGAGATTCTCAAACCTGCCAGCAGATTTGCATCTTGCATGAATTCGAGCTGACTATGGAGCCCTAGTTGATCATCAATGACTGCACTGATCTGTTTTTTGTGCTCATTAGATAGAGGGTAAGCACTTGTAACTACGCCATTTCCATGACCCTCTAAGCCAATCTGAATCAGTCTGATCTGTTCTTCCGGTATTATTTTGATCTCTTCAATAAAGAGCGCAATAAGACGGGCCTCCAGTTCAGGGCCGGCCAGTTTAGCTAAGAGTTTGCTGGCAAATTGACGTGCTTGTAAATTGCACTCGGCGACTAACTCTTGTCTCAAAATCTCCCGCCGATGGGTTTCTTGAGCAACGTTTCGTTCCCGTTCTACAAGTAGTTCTTTATTGAGCAACTCCATCTGTCGCTGACGTTCTGTGGTCATTTCGGTGGCAAAGAGGGCTCGAGCCGTTGTTTTTTCCTGTTCCCAGTCGGCAAGGCGGCTTTCATATTGCGTTTTCAATGCTGACGCGTTGTTCTCTTTTTCCTGCGCTTCGCGCAATGTACGTTCCACTCCGGCACGACGTTCAGCCAACGTGGTCAATACTGGCTGATAGAGAAATCGTTTTAGTATCCATACCAGTGCCAAGAAATTGATAATTTCAAGAACAAAGGTCGACCAGTCAAATGCCATGACTACCTCCTATTTCAACAGGTATTCAAGCAGTGGATTACGGAACAGAATGATCAGCACAATAACCAGTACATAAATTGCCAGCGACTCAATCATGGCGAGACCAATAAACAGCGTCCGGCTGATTGATTTTTCTGCTTCCGGCTGACGAGCTAACGCTTCCAACGCCTGTGTAATTGCCCGGCCCATGGCAATAGCCGGAAAGATAATGCCAATTGCGATAGCCAATGCCGCAGCGACTGTCGAGATCAGCGCAAATAGATGCATGTCACTCATGTTTTATCTCCTTTATTGTTTGGTGGTGATGCTTCCTGAATAGCGTCAGTTTCGTGGGATTGCATGCCACCAGCGATATAAATCAGCGCTAGCGTGCCGAAGATATAAGCCTGAACCAGAGCTTCGACGATATGCAGCATCAGGACGGGAACGGGCACCAACAACCCGGCGACCATTAACACCAATAAAGCCGCCATTTCTAAGCTCATAATGTTGCCAAAGAGACGCATAGCCAGCGCAATTGTGCGTGATAATTCACCCAGCAGATGGAAGGGTAATAATATGGGGCTGGGAGTTAGGTAATGTGCAAGATACCGTTTCAGACCAGAGGTGCGAATGCCGTACCAATGCACAGAAAGAAAAACTAAAATTGCCAGTGCAGCGGTAGTTGATAGATCACTGGTTGGCGAATGCAGCTCAGGAATGAGGCCGGTTAGGTTGGCTGTTGCAATGAATAACCAGAGAGTGCCAATAAATGGTAATAATAAAGTTGCTTTGCTTGGTAACACTTCATTGATGGCAGTTTCAATAGACTGAATAATACCTTCCAGTGCCGTTTGTATTAAACCAGGTGCATTGACTGACAAATGTTTGGTTGCCAGCCAACAACTCAGTGCGAAAAACAGTAAGAGGCCCCAAGTCGTCACCACGGTCGAGGTGATATGCAAGATACCCAGACTGAAAATGATCATTTCTCCGTTCATTACCAATACTTCCTGATAAAGAAATAAACGTTGAATACCCCAATCACGATGCCGAGAATGATCAGGTTGACCGTCCATTTGACGGTGTAACCTTCGCCCTGACTATCGATCCAGCTACCTAAATAAGCGCCTACTAATAATGGAACGAGAAACAGCACCGATAAACTGCCCAAAAATATCGTATGAACTAAAATGGAACGACGGCCTCGTTCTGCTTCTTTAAGCCGTTTACTGTCTCGATCTACATCTTGTTGCCATCGTTTATTGTTCATGATGACCACCGATCTAACTGGCGCAAACGTCGAAACAACTCTTGCTCCAGCTGCTGCAGATTGTGTTTGACGTGACTAAGGGCTTTTTCTTCCTCGGCTAATTGCCCAGTGAGTAACCCGGCTATACGTTCATGATCTTGATGGTAAAGGTAGTAGCGAGTATTGATGGTGAGCTGGTTATCTGCAAAATGCAGTACGGCGCCAGGGCAGGCCAAGTAATACCAAACGCCTGCAGTCGTCCGAAAACGGGAAAGACCGTATTCGAGGACCGTGATCAGAGCAGCTCTGCCAGGTTGTATGCCAAAACTTCCAGACAGATCTTTGCCTATAAAGCTGGCGATATCAGCGATGGTTTCGGTTCGGATCGCACTTTGTAAATATAAGGTGATCAGATTCATATCCCATCCCTCATACCACCACGCATATAGCAACGCTCCTCAGGAAGATCATCATATTTACCATTTATAAAATCTTCACAATCCATCAAGGTGGTTTCTAGCGGCACTGATATGCCAGCAATACCGGTATGTTCTGCCACGACAAAAAAGGGTTGTGTCAGATACCGCTCAAGTAGTCGGGCACGAAGCACAGTCTGGCGATCAGCTTCCGATAATGCCTCTAACCCCAGCATGGCAATAATGTCTTCCAGTTCCCGATAACGAGCCAAATGTTCACGAACGGTTTGTGCCACGCGATAATGGCGTTCACCAACAGTGACCCGATCCATCATGCGACTGCCAGATGCGAGAGGGTCAACTGCAGGGTAAATTCCTTTCGCGGCCTGATTGCGCGAGAGAATAACGGTAGTATCAAGATGCGCTAGGATGGCTCCTACTGCAGGATCAGTCATATCATCTGCTGGAACATATACGGCTTCCACGGCAGTAATGCTGCCGCTGCGGTTCGATGAGATCCGTTCTTGCAATTCAGCAACTTCAGACAGTAGCGTCGGTTGATAACCCACCGTGGCGGGCATGCGGCCAAGTAACCCGGAAAGTTCGCTGCCTGCCTGCACAAAACGAAATGCGTTATCCATCAGGAATAAGACTTCTTTCGCAACATGATCGCGCAGATATTCGGCATAGGTCAGGGCGGATAAACCAATCCGGAAACGTACGCCCGGCGATTCATCCATTTGACCAAAAACCATCAAGGTTTGAGGCATGACACCTGAATCTTGCATGTCATGCCAAAGTTCATGACCTTCCCGAATGCGTTCGCCGACGCCGGCAAATACGGAGACACCATGATACAGACGAATAATGGCATTCATGAATTCCATGATCAGCACAGTTTTTCCCACACCGGCGCCACCAAATAAACCGGTTTTTCCGCCTCTGACAAAAGGACATAACAGGTCGATCACTTTGATCCCGGTTCGCAGCACTTCGCTGGTATTTTCAGCCTCAGACAGCGGCGATGGTGTCGTGACGATCGGGCGATATTCTTGCGTATCAAGT
>JAYSBB010000069.1:0-10510 GCA_041915645.1 Tolumonas sp. | reverse complement strand
TCATGTGACTATGTTGACGGCTTGGGAGGATCCATCAACCCCCAAAAGGGGATCAAGAGACGATCGTCACATTCGGCTGTCAATGGGGGACGGGTGAACGGTTACCACCAAACAGTCATCTGTTCAACAAAACAGCAATTGTGTGATTTTTTAAACCACCATGAAGACAAAGAGCAATATTTTATTTAGGATCTAATCTCACCTTCCAATGTTCGGATGAAGGTAGCAGGAGAGGATGGTTTTCCGTCCACCGAAGAAGTGAATCTTTCAGGTGCCGCAAGGTGAGGACTGCTACTGGACGATACTCTGGAGAGATCCGTTAAATCGGGCGCCGAAGGAGCAAAACCCATTTGGGTTGAAACTCTCAGGCAAAAGGACAGAGGGGATGGAATGACATATTTGGTGCTCGTCACCGGATAAGTATTCCTGTCTCCTCCTTTCACGAATGAACAGCTTCGTTTCAGGAGGATATTTAAAACTATGCTTCATTCATTTCTTACCGCCGTTGATTATTTTATCTGGGGTCCACCTTTATTAGCGTTGCTGATGGGGACCGGGCTCTATCTCACCATCCGTTTAGGTCTGTTACAGGTTATTCGTCTGCCTCTGGCACTCAAACTGGTGTTTTTTCCACCGAAACATGATGACAAAGAAGGGGATGTCTCCAGCTTTGCCGCATTGTGTACCGCCCTCTCCGCCACTATTGGTACCGGTAATATTGTTGGTGTCGCCACTGCCGTGAAACTGGGTGGCCCAGGTGCCATTTTCTGGATGTGGATAGCCGCCTTCTTAGGCATGGCAACAAAATATGCCGAAGGCCTGCTGGCTGTTCGTTATCGTCAGAAAGACGCCAATGGTCAGATGAGCGGCGGCCCGATGTACTATCTGGAAAAAGGCTTAGGTAGTAAATTTCTTGCCTGTGCGTTTGCGCTATTTGGTATCGGAGTCGCATTGTTTGGTATCGGCACATTTCCACAGGTTAATGCGATTGCCGATGCCGCGCAGCTAGCCTTTGAAGTACCTAAATGGACGACTGGTCTAATTCTGGCTGTATTAGTGGCTCTCATCACTGTTGGTGGTATTGAGTCAATTTCTCGGGTCTCAACCAAAGTTGTACCCTTTATGGCTGCATTGTATGTACTAACCTGCTTTGGTGTGATGTACATAAATGCAGACCAGCTACCAGCCGTAATACATCAGATCCTGAATGCAGCGTTTACCACCACCGCCGCTACCGGTGGTTTTGCTGGTGCGACAATGATGCTGGCACTGCAGGCCGGGGTCGCTCGTGGCGTATTCTCCAATGAATCAGGTTTAGGCTCTGCCCCTATTGCAGCGGCAGCCGCAAAAACCGATTCTTGTGTAGAACAGGGCCTAGTCTGCATGACCGGCACCTTCTTTGATACCATCATCATCTGTACCATGACCGGTATTACTCTGGTTCTGACTGGCGCCTGGCAATCTGATGTTGCCGGCACGGCGATGACCAACATGGCCTTTACACAAGGTATTGGCAGTCAGTTAGGTTTCTATCTGGTCAACATTGGTCTGCTGTTCTTTGCCTTTACGACTATCATTGGCTGGAACTACTACGGTGAGCGCTGCACCGAATACCTGCTGGGTGTTAAAGCCATCAAAGGTTACCGCTGGATATTCGTCCTGTTGGTTGCAGCCGGTGCCTTCCTGCATCTGGATCTGATTTGGATCATTGCCGATATCGTTAACGGCTTGATGGCAATCCCAAATTTGATTGGTTTGATTGGTTTGCGTCATGTCATTGCAGCAGAAACTTTTGCTTATTTTGGAGCAAAAGACACAACACCAGACGATGGGGAAGCAGAAGCCAGTTTATAATCTGGCAATATAAAAAAGCCGGCTGTAATTAGCCGGCTTTTTTTATAAGCGGAAAAATAAATTAACCGTTTACTGCGTCTTTTAATGCCTTACCAGCAACAAAAGTTGGTACGTTGGAAGCAGCAATAGTAATTTCCTGACCAGTCTGAGGGTTACGACCAGTACGGCTAGCACGATGATTTACTTTAAATGTACCGAAGCCAACCAGCTGTACCGGATCACCTTCTTTCAGGCTTTGAGTGATAGTTTCCAGAATCTGTTCCAGTGCTGCTTTAGCCTGGGCTTTGCTCATGTCAGCCTTGGCTGCAATCGCATCAACAAGCTCAGTTTTGTTCATACGCAATCCTTATTATTTAAGCCGATCAAAAAAGCTGCCTCAATCTAGTCAAAATTCAACTGACTGGCAAAAACTTTCTGTCGTGTTTTCAGGAAAAACAGCAGATTTTCACCGAGAACTTCTTTGAAGTCACAAAACATACTGCCAGCCGCTTAAGCTTTATACTAAGCACCCGAAACAACAACTACTCCAGACTAATGCCCAGATTCGAAACACCATTTTGTGTAGCCAGTTCTTTTATCTTCAAAATCACACTCGCATCACGAGGTTGTGAAACAGCTGTCAGTAATTCCACCTGAAAAGCCATTTCTTCTTCTATCAGTGATTCCGCATACAGCTCTTCGTCGGTAAGTTCTTTTCCTTGCTGCATTTCAATAAAGCCAATCACGGAGCCCAGTGATGTCTGGCATACATCATAAGCTTCATCCCCCAAACGAAACACGACCGAGTTATAAGCAGTTGCCAGTGCCACACAGGCATCTAGGGCAGGCCAGGCGCCATAACATTCTTCTTTTTGCGGTTCAGGCATACTGCTTTCTATCTTTTCCAAAATAGCTGACAAATCAACGTGCATCCCTTTTTCTGTCAGGTATTGCCACATAGTATCCAGCGCCTGACGGAAGAGCTTGGTATCGCCACGCCCAGTGCTTTCTGCATACAGACAATAATTGGGATACATTCTCTCGCTTAATGCCAACGCATAAACGGTCTGCTGCCACGGCATCAGCTTTTGCAATTTCTTATAAAATTTGTCACCAAACACAGCTTTCTCCTTCGCGTAAGCCATGAATTGTAAGCTAGTCTGCAGCTAATGAAAAATAAACTAACAAATAGATGAATGAGCTGACTCAAATTGATATCGAACAAAAAACCACCAGAAACGCACGCTATTGGCATTTTATCGCCTATTTTATTGTCATCGCACCGCCGTCCGTGATACAAATCTAACTTTGTGCCATCTAGGGTCGATGAAATTTTAACCCTGCATTCAGTGATGGTATAACATTCCGATTATCAACAGAGCGAAGACAGAACAATGAAACGGATCCTGACACCGTTTACAGGTTTGGCGAATCGTGAGTTACCCATTCCCCGACAGCACCTATACGCCATCATTATGCTGGCGTGTTTCTCTGTAGCCAGCATTACTCTGTTACCGCCGCCAGGCGAGTTGCTTTCAGATAAACCGATGCCTGTGTCTACCGAAGACTTATCTGCGGATGCTGAATTAAGTAAACAGGCCGTTGATACCGAATTTGTTAACGTACCGAATCAAGCCTTACTGGATGATAGTGATGGCACCAGCGATGGCATCACTGACGATACCACCGCCCCTACCGGTGAACTTCAGTTGATGGATTACACCGTAAAAGATGACGATAACCTTTCTTACATCTTTAATACCCTCAACTTATCGCCTATTTCTCTGCAAAAACTGGTCGCGGTAGATATCCAGAATTCATTGGTACGCCTGAAACCAGGACAAAGAATTTCGTTTTATCTGGATGACGAAAACGTTATCCAAAAATTATCGATCCCTTTAGAGCAGGATAAACACGTCATCTTTGAACGTTCTGGCGATGACTATAAGTCCCGTATTGAACAAGGCGATGCCGCAACTGCTGACGATAATAAACAGGAAAGTGTAAGTGCAACCGATGCAGACACTACCGATGAAACCAGTAAAACAAACACAGCGACAATTACCGACGAAAAATCAAAGGTAAGTAAAAAAGAAGCCGCTAGAATTGCTGTGGAAGAAAAAGCAGATAAAAAAGCTGCAGAAAAAGCCAAAGCACAAGCTGCTGAGAAAAAAGAAGCCGCTCGTCCAGCGATCCGCCCAACACGCGTATTGCGTGGCACCATTTCCGGAACATTCGGTAACAGCGCACGTAGCGCCGGTCTGAGCGCAGGTCACATTCATCAAGTGACACGCTTATTCCAAGGACGTATCGACTTTCGTCGTGACCTGAAAAAAGGTGATACCTTCAAGGTATTATTCGACCGTAATGCTGTCGGCGGAAAAGCAGTCAGCGATGCACGTGTGTTAGCCGTTATTATCGGTTCGAAAGGAAAAACTTATTCTGCATTCCGTAGCAGCGACGATAATCAGTTTTATGATGATGAAGGCAGCAGCCTGAGCATGACCCAAAGTGGTAAGTTCATGCGTTTCCCAATTCCGTCTTCCACTAAAGTGAGTTCTGGATTTAACCCACATCGACTTAACCCAGTTACCGGCCGCGTGATGGCTCACAACGGTACAGACTTCTCCGTACATGTCGGAACACCAGTTCAGGCGCCAGCAGATGCCGTAGTCGTCAAAGCGACACGTCATCCTGATATGGGGATTTATCTGGTCTTGCGCCACAGTGGCCGTTACAGCACTGTGTATATGCATTTAAGCAAATCCATGGTGAAACCTGGCCAGAAAGTCAAAATGGGCCAAGTGATCGCATTATCTGGCAACACTGGTCGTTCTACCGGTCCACATCTGCATTATGAATTCCATGTGAACAATCGCCCGGTCGATCCGATGCGTGTCGATTTGCCAATGAATGAACCAATGCAGAATAAAGCCCGTAAAACATTGGTGGCTAAAATTCAGGAATATAAACGTCAGCTGAATGCCGGTTAACGGTGATTTACGCAAGAGCTAACGCGCGATACCTAAAAGAAGACCGGCTATTTAGCCGGTCTTCTTTTTATGCCTGATGATAGATTTCCGAAAGTTGATGCACCGCATCCACAAAGGTACTGACCCGCTCAGGATCAATATCCGGTGTAATGCCATGGCCAAGATTAAATACATGCCCTGAACCATGCCCATACTGGCTCAATATTTCCTGCACTTTCGCTTTCACTAATACATCATCACCGTATAACACCGCCGGATCCATATTGCCTTGCAGGGCGACTTGATCTCCGACTCGTTGCCGGGCAACGGCAATATCGGTCGTCCAATCTAAGCCAATAGCGTCACAACCCGATGCCGCAATGGCTTCCAACCATTGGCCGCCACCTTTCGTGAATAATGTCACTGGAATAGTTCGACCTTCATAGTGACGATGAAGCCCCTGCACAATTTGCGTCATATATTGCAGTGAAAAGTCACGATAATCCTGATGAGATAATACGCCGCCCCAGGTATCAAAAATCATCAATGCATCCGCGCCAGCCGCGATCTGTGCATTAAGATATTGCGTCACACTGGTTGCTAATTTACTGAGTAAACCATGCAGTAAATGTGGCTCCCGATACATCATCTGTTTAATACGCGAGAATTGTTTGCTGCTGCCGCCTTCCACCATATAGGTAGCGAGTGTCCATGGGCTGCCAGAAAAACCAATCAACGGAACTTGTTGTGCCAGCGCCTTTTTGATGGTGCGAACTGCATCCATGACATAACGCAACTCACCTTCCGGATCAGGTAACGGCAATGCATCCACGTCGCGTTGATGCTGTATCGTGTTGGCAAATTTAGGCCCTTCACCAGCACCAAAGGTCAACCCTAATCCCATGGCATCCGGGATAGTCAAAATATCGGAAAACAGAATAGCGGCATCAAGTGCGTAACGACGTAATGGTTGCAGTGTTACTTCACAAGCGAGCTCTGGAGTTTGACACAAAGTCATAAAATCCCCAGCCTCAGCACGTAGTGCACGATATTCCGGCAGATAACGACCAGCCTGACGCATTAACCAAACGGGGGTGCGATCAACGGGCTGACGCAATAGCGCTCTCAGGTAACGATCATTTTCTATCTTAATCATTTATCTGTTCTGGTTAGTCAATATCGAACAATTCTAACATTCTGATGATTAACATGCTGCTAACAATCAATAAACTGTTTAAAGCATAGACGGGACATAACAGGAAAAGAGACATGGTTAACAGTTGTTAACTTCAATGGTGGGTCATTTATAACAAAGGCCGCACAATGCGTTTAGAAAAGAATAAATACTTCAGATTGTAAACCAAGGAGGCAACATGCTGGTTACTCTTGATAAAATACGCCAACAAGTCGCCGGAAAACACCCTGCTATAGATTCATGGCTGGATGTGCGCCGTAACTTGTTAGTTGAATACATGCAGTTAGCTGGGCTTATGCCACCTTACCGCAAGGTACAACCTACTAATCAGGCGCTATCTGATTTCTGTGATCATTTGGTTGATTATGTATCTGCAGGGCATTTTGAGATTTATGAAATTCTGATCCAAGCGTATGAGCAGACTAAAGGTAAACATTTATCACTGACTAATCGCTTAATTGATCGCATTCAAGATACAACAGAATCTATTCTGGATTTCAACGAACGCTATGGCGATATCAAAGATGACGAAATGCCAGAGCTGGAGACGGATCTCAGCCAGTTAGGTTTGGCATTGGAAGAACGTTTTAAATTAGAAGACCGGTTAGTATTGGTATTGAATGTATTAGGTAACACAGAGTCATCTGAGAAATCGGCAACAACAGCCTGATTTCACTCGAGTAGCATGTTACATTCCATCTAAGCTATTTGGCAGTAATGGGGATCGACAGAGTATGATTGAACGGCGTCGCTTTTTTCGGGCGGTATATTCAACACCAGCCCGGCTCCAGCAAGGAGAGCACATTTGGTCGACAACCTTATTGGATCTGTCGTTACAGGGTGCGTTGCTGGATCGCCCTAAACAATGGGCCGACCAAAACACCGGTTTATTTACCCTGTCTTTCTCGTTGGCTGATTCAGATATCCAAATCAATATGGAAGTAGAACCAACGCATTTAGACACCAAAAAGCTCGGTGTCTATTGCCATCATATTGATATCGATAGTGCATCCCATCTGCGCCGGCTCATTGAACTGAATGCCGGCGACACAGAATTATTATTGCGAGAGTTCGCTCATTTACTGGAAGATCACCAGGAACATGAGCGCAACCACCCTTCTGACTCAGAGTAATTCAATCGCTTCTTGCAAACAGGTCACTGGCATTATTTTCATGCCGGTGATTTCATGTTTTGGCATATTGGCCTTCGGAATGATCGCCTGACGGAAACCATGTTTTGCCGCTTCCTGCAAACGCTCCTGACCTGATGGTACCGGGCGGATCTCGCCGGATAAACCAACCTCGCCGAAAATGATCAGATCCTTAGGTAATGGGTTATCGCGGAAACTCGAGACCATTGCTGCGATCAATGCCAGATCAGCACTGGTTTCTTCGACTTTTACCCCACCAACGACGTTGATAAACACATCCTGATCAGACATTTGAATACCGCCATGCCGATGCATTACCGCCAGCAGCATCGCTAATCGATTATGTTCCGCACCGACAGCCAGACGACGCGGATTCGCTAACTGTGAATAATCGACTAGCGCTTGTAACTCCACCAGTAAAGGTCGTGTACCTTCCCAGATAACCATGACAACTGAACCCGGGCTTTCCGCTTCGCCCCTGTTCAGAAAAATAGCCGATGGGTTACTGACCTCTTTCATGCCCTGCGACGTCATCGCAAACACACCGAGTTCATTGATCGCGCCAAAGCGATTTTTCTGACAACGTAAGGTTCGATAACGCGAATCGGCATCCCCTTCCAGCAACACTGAACAATCCACACAATGCTCCAGCACTTTAGGCCCAGCCAAGGTACCGTCTTTCGTGACATGCCCGACCATAAAAATCGCCACTTGATGCTGTTTGGCAAAACGCGTCAGATGTGCAGCACTTTCCCGCACTTGGGAAACTGAACCGGGAGATGAGCTGACATCGGCAACATGCATCACCTGGATGGAATCGATAACCATCACCGCCGGTTTTTCCTGTAAAGCCAGATGACAAATCTGTTCCACACTGGTTTCTGCCAGCATGCGTAATTTGTCGTTCGGTAAGCCCAGACGATGTGCCCGCATGGCAACTTGTTGCAGTGATTCTTCGCCGGTCACATACAGCACTGGCATACGCTCCGCCAATGAACACATGGTCTGCAGCAGCAAGGTACTTTTCCCCGCCCCGGGATGCCCGCCAATCAACATGGCTGACCCCGGCACAATTCCACCGCCCAGCACACGGTCGAGCTCTTTGTAACCAGAGCTGATGCGTGGCAACTCGGCCAGTGACACTTCTGCCAGTGTCTGCACTTTGCTCGTCAGCTCACCGGCATACCCGGTCCGTTGCATTTTATTGGTGGTTGCTGATGGGCCCAGACGGATTTCTGTGATGGTATTCCATGCCTTACATTCGCTGCATTGACCTTGCCAACGGGCTGATTCTGCACCACATTCATTGCAGACGTAGGCTACTTTACTTTTTGCCATCACAGATCCTTTTCAAGAAATTGGCTATTATGTCGATATGGGATATTGATGATAACAATAATCAGCTCAGGAGTGGGCAGTTCATGGAATCGCCACTGGCATCTGCGATATTAGAACAGTTACAACCCCTGTTTGTTGAACCAGATTTTGACACGCTGTTTAACCGCCTGACAGAAGGTGAAAGTAAGAGCGCGCGTTTTTTATTGAAAATGGAATTAAACCGACTCTGGTCGCCATGCATTCGTATTATGGACATGCGCAGTAAAGGTTACCCCTGTCAGATGGTACAATATGGTGGTATTCAGCATTATCTGGGAGAGCATGACAATAAAATCTTTCAGCAAGCACTAGAACGCTATCAGCAGCGATATACCACCGGTGTCTATGAAACCGTCATCGCCAATGCGAAACCACAGCACAATCAAGCTAATGAAGCCAAACAAGCAACGACCACGAGTCGGTTACAGATCCGGACGCTGGAATTTGGCAGTTACCACCAGGGCCGAGAAGAGCGGATCCATTATTCGTCGCCCGTTATGCTGTTATTAGCCAATGGGCAAACAATTAAAGCCAAAACTTCAAACCTATCGGTTAACGGGATCCGAATTGTATTACTTGAACCAAGCTCTTATGAGCTGGGGCAAAGTTGCCAGATCTTGTTCTCTGGCTTACAGAAAGAACAACCGGAAGAAATCATATTCTCTCCGGCACGTTACCAGATCCGTGGTGAAGAGCACCATGAACAACAAAGTTGGTTACGTCTGAGTTGTGAAGATCCTCGCCCGGAGTTCAAAGAATACTTACGCAATTTCATCCAGCAAAATAAAACCCGCTATCGGGTAAGTGTCGATTTCGCGTTCACCGCCACAGAAATTAAAGGCTTTGAGCAATTCTATCTGCCACGTCTAACCGGACTTCCGCTGTTTTTTTCGCATGATAAAGAGATCAAACTGGAATATGTATTAAAGACAGAAAACAACCAGCAAGAACTGGAATATTGGCGTAACGAACGAAACAGCGACCAACTGGCTGGATTATTTCAGCCCGCACGAATGGAGCGTTTATTGGCTCAGCCCGCAAAGCAAAAAAGTGTTCTGATTTATTGCTTTGCACATACCATTCGTAGCCATATTTATTTTTTCTCCGCCACCGAAGAAGAGCTTGAGAAAAAAGATTTAAAAGCTCTGTTTTTCTCGGTCGGTAGTAAACGCAACAGTTGGCGCGTTTATAACCTGACAATACAAGCCGTCGATCCGCAACTCGATCTGGATAAGTTGATCGATAGCAACATCAGTATGGAACAATACCGGCATGGGCTCGCACATCAGCTCCAACAGTTTCGTTATGTCGGCCAACTAACGCCCATCAATCTGGATAATCATCTGGAAGACTTCCAGTCTTGGCAGCCAACGCAGCATGATGCCAACCTGTTGCAGTGTTTTGGTCATCAATTAGAGGCAACCCCTTTTCAGATAGAATTGCTGCACTATGCACAGTTACGGCGTGAACCCCGTTATATGCATAAAACGCCGACTGTAGTGAAACTGGGTGAACAGGCGCTGATTGGCTGGACGCGGGATATTTCCACACTGGGTTTACAAGTTGAACTGGAAGCCGCATTGCCTTGTAAAATTGGTGATGTGATATTGCTCAGTCTACCCAAAATGCAAGATCTGATTAAAAAGATGGATCTGTCTGATCTCAAATATCGGATTGTAAATATCAACAACACCCACACGGTGTTGCATTTAACCATTGAAGGCAATGAAAACACCCATATTGGCCGTGAGTTTTTCCAGATGCTGATTGAACAGAATCAGAAAAAACTGACCATGACGAAAGAACAGCGCCACTATCGTGGCATGGCCAATAGTTTGCGCAATTTATTTGTAAACTATCAGTTTAACTATGCACTGTCTTAGCCATCCCCTCATAAGCGCGAGGCGTGGCGCGGCGTCTAGGGTATGATCGTCAGCATTGACCAGCAAATACTTCACTACAGTCTTCCATGCTTAACCATG
>JAYSBB010000068.1:0-10700 GCA_041915645.1 Tolumonas sp. | reverse complement strand
CGGCGGAAATAACGCTGCTCCCGCTCACCACTGTCCCACAACAGGTATTTACTCAGCTGTGTCACTAATGTTGCACCGTAATAACGCCGTACGATCCGCAGCGCCAAATCGAGCCAGGCCATAATGCCGCCCGCGGTGATCAAATCGGCCTCTTCGATGACGACCGCATCCAGATTTAAACGGACATTCGGAAACTGCTGGCGAAATGTCTCTTCCAACAGCCAATGAGTGGTAACAATACGGCCGTCTAACAACCCCGTTTGTGCTAACACGCACGCCCCCACACAAGCCGATGCTAATACTGCACCTTGCTGATGTTGCTGGTGTAACCATGCGGCTAACCAATCAGGACACGCAGGTATCTGACCGGCACGACACGGCGGTAATATCACCACATCCACACGTTCGTCGGCATGCCAACAAGGTAACGAAGATGACAGACCTTCTTCCCCCGCCAACAGATAACGCCACGCCACTACGGGAACAGCATCTTCATGCGAACGGAAGCGCTCGACGGCAGTCAACACCTCACCCAGCCCATACAAAGCGGAAGGCAGTACCGATTCGTACGCCACGATGGCAATCCGCAAACTCACCGTCATTTGTCGTTTTACACCTTTAAAATGTCATTTACGCCAACAGCGTAAAACAGTACCACGGCTTAATCTAGCTGCACTGTATACCCAAAGTAATTGGAGTTGCAGCTAGGCGACAAGAGAACGAATCCCCATGAGCATAGAGATGCTATGTGATTGGGGTGAGAGAACGCCGTCAACGATGCGGCTACTTCAAGTACGAAGGGTATAAACCTATGGAGAAAAACATGAACAAAAGTGCGCTGTTGATTATTGATGTGCAAAACGACTACTTTCCCGGTGGAAAAATAGCCTTGCATGAACCAGAACAAGCCTTAGCAAAAATCACTGAGTTACTGCAGTTTTATCGCCAGCAACAGTGGCCGGTGATCCATATTCAGCATGAAATGTACGATCGGCCTAACCGCCCGGCGGCGTTTTTCCTGCCAGACACCGAAGGACAACAGTTACATCCGGCCGTGTTACCGGCAGAAAATGAAACCCTGCTGATTAAGCATTTCCCCAGCTCCTTTGCTGGCACAGAGTTATTAGAAGTGCTGCAACAACAGCAAATTAAACAGCTGATTATCTGCGGCATGATGACACATATGTGTGTTGATACCACCACTCGGGCTGCATTCGATCTGGGTTTTGATGTGCAAGTTGCTATCGATGCCACCGCCACCAAAGCGCTGACTTTCGCGGGTCACACCGTGCCGGCCGAACAGGTTAAAACCACGGTTGCCGCCGCACTACACGGCACGTTTGCGCAGGTTTTGGAAACGCGCGAGATATTGCCTGGCACTTTGTGAGCGCTAGAAAGGTGGCTGGTGTTCAGGCGGGCTTTTGAGGTTAATCCCGTGAACGCACTGAACCCCGGACCACCAAATCACCAGCGAAGGTGTTTTGATCAAATGTAGGCAATTCGCTGTGATTGAGATGCGCCATCAACAAATTAAATGCTGAAGAAACAAAGGAATTCGCCGGTAGCGCAACCGAGCAAACAGACGGATGCAGATAATTGAGTATCGATTCATTATCAAAGCCGAACAACGACACCTCAGCCGGCACAGCAACATCCTGCTCCTGCAGTGCCTTTAACGCTCCGATCGCGGTCGCATCGTTAAAACAACAGATGGCGGTGAAATCTACTTTCCGGTGCAATAACTGGTTACAGGCACTGTAACCACCACCATACATCCGATCGCCTTCCGCCAGCAGCAGTGGATCCAGCGCAATGCCGGCATCGGCTAATGCTTGCCGATAGCCTTGCAAACGTAGTTGCGCAGTCCGCTGATTGAGCGGGCCAGAAATATAGGCAATACGTTTGTGCCCTTGCGCCACGAGATAATCGACCGGCATTCTGGCGCTGAGCGAGTGATCAAACCAGACACAATTATCAGGGTGGCGCGGAAAATGACAATTCATCACCACCAACGGCACGGGCAATTCGTCGATCAAATCACTGAGTTCATCGCCCTGAATATTGTAATGATCGAAGAATGAGTTGTTGTAATACAACACCGCATCACAACGGCGATCGACCAGCGCGCGGATTGCACGAACGCTACCATCCGGCTGATCATTAACCTGTGAGATCATCAGAAATTTACCGGCTTTATCGGCTAACTCCTGGCAGACCTCTATCAGTAAACCTAAATATTGCGAGGTATTCGCACCACGGGGGATCACGAGACCAATGGTGTTGGTCTCTTGTTTAGAGAGTGATTGCGCTAATACATTCGGCCGGTAATTGAGCTCTTCAATTGCCTTAAACACTGCTTCACGGGTCGCTGCAGAGATTTTTGCCGTGCCATTCAGAACACGTGAAACGGTCGATTTAGAGACGCCCGCTTTACGCGAAACATCCAGCATAGTGGCCATAAAATGAAAAACTCCCTCTGAGCAAACGCATTTGGCGACAGCAAACGAGCATTATCATGACTGGCAAGAAAAACCACAAGCAACATGGTTTTTATGGCATCAACCCAAATGCCATTGAATATATTGTTGTTATTGATTGTTCAGATAATTTTTATTGATACATAAGACTCAGAGAATATACCGCAATGTTCACCCCTGAAATGGGCATACTCTCTGAGTACTTAATAATTACGCGGCCTGGGCGGCCTGAATGGTTTGACGCTGACGGTGTAACTCGATCAACTCTTCAATCATCTCGCGAGCCAGCATGGAGGTCATGATATGATCTTGCGCATGCACCATGATCAGGTTCACCGGAATTTTGCCGCAACCTTCATCCATACCAATCAACGTGGTCTGTACATCATGCGCGCGCTTTGACGCAGCACTGGCTTCTGCCAATTGTTCATTGACCAGCGCCCAATCACCTTGTTTGGCGGCTCGCAGGGCCTGCATGGCACAACTACGCGCTTCGCCAGCATTGATGATGAGTTCCATCACGGTTGATTCCATATCCATTTCTACATCTCCAACTTTATTAATGCTGAGTTACGCCGCGTCAGGCTGAGCATGCCTGGCGGCGTCAATAGCGATGGGGCTGATGTTATTTTCGATAAAAGCAAAAAATACATTAGACATAAGGTCTTTCTGACTGTATCCGTTATTGCATCATGGCCAATGCATCAGCGAGGATCTTATCGCCACGCATCATGCCGTAATCCATGCTGTTGATCACAGCGATGGGTTTGCCTGCCGCTTCTGCTTTCTTTTTGAACTCTTCAAATTTGTATTTGATTTGCGGCCCGAGCAGGCAACAATCGAACTTTGGTAACGTGCTATCGAATTCTTCCATGGCGACCGCAATGATTTCGGCTTCAATGCCTTTCTGAGCAGCAGCCTGTTTCATTTTGTTGACGACCATGCTGGTTGACATACCAGCCGCGCAGCATAAGAAAATCTTTTTCATAGTGTCTAACCCCAGGGTTTCCCCAGACATATTCTAATGTGTGTCGTTATGCAGGTGCCCCCAAGCAACACTGCAACCGGTTGCATATTCCCACGAACTGAAACCGGTTTCTGTGAATCATTTCGCAAAACGCAAGAGGAATGTAACGGGCAAGATGTTTTGTGATCTGTGTACACAAAAACGACAAATGAACATTTTGATATTCGTTTGACATAAAAAAGGCCCCTTTACAGGAGCCTTCTATCATCAAAACCAGAAATTGCTTATTTGGCGCCGTTTTTCGCGATCAGCGCGTGATACCAGAAAAAGCTCTTCTTCTTGGAACGTTTCAGATCTTTCAGGTCAAACTCATCACGGTTCACATGGATGAAACCATAACGTTTACTGCAACCCTGATGCGTTGACACCAGATCAATCGCCGACCATGGGCAGAAACCGAACACCTCCACCCCGTCGGTGATCGCCAGCTGAATTTGATCGATGTGTTTTTGCAAAAAGTCGATGCGGTAATCATCATTGATTGCACCGTCTGCTTCCACTTTATCAAACGCACCGAGACCATTTTCGGTGATGATCAACGGCAGCGCATAACGTTCGTAAATTTCACGCAAGGTGTTGCGGAAACCAACCGGATCAATTTCCCAGCCAAAGGCGTTCTTGCTCAAATTCGGGTTCGAGGCACCTTTAAACACACCGACTTCACCCACCACGATCTGCTGATCACCGGTAGAACCGCGATCACTGGCATCACCCGTGCTGGCGGCAACGGTCATGGTGGAGTAGTAGTTAAACGCGATAAAATCCGGTTTGGCGCTGGCCATGATTTCCATATCGCCGTCTTCGATATCCGGTGTGGCATTCCGCTCTTCCAGGAAACTCCAGGCGATATTGTTATAACGACCGTACACCGCCATATCCAGATATAACCAGTTACGGATCGACGAGCAATTGCTGGCCGCCAGCACATCTTCCGGTTTAGACGACGCCGGGTAAATCGCAGAGATATTCGGTGCCGGGCCGATCTTGGCGTGTGGCAGAATTTCGTGGCATGCCTTCATCGCTTTGGCCTGCGCCAGCAACATATGGTGATTTTGCTGATACAGATCTTTTTCCGGGTTTTCCACTGCCACGGCACTCTTCGTACCAATCGCATCACCGTGCAGGATCATCATGTTTTGTTCATTGATGGTCAGCCAATATTTAACGCGGTCACCATATAACTCAAACAGGGTTTCACAATAAAACGCAAACGCATCGACGGTATGACGATTTGACCAACCACCTTTCAACTGCAGTGCATACGGCAGGTCAAAGTGATAAATCGTCACGATCGGCTCGATGTTGTGCGCTTTTAACTCATTGATCAGATTGTTGTAAAACGCCACACCCATCGGGTTAATTTCACCCGTTCCGTTCGGGAAGATACGTGTCCAGGCAATCGAGAAACGATAGGCTTTTAGGCCTAATTCTGCGAACAATTTCACGTCTTCTTTATAGTGATGATAGTGATCGCTGGTGACTTTAAAATCGGTGGTGCCTGGCACGACCGGCGCCATATCAATCACCGAGGGGCCTTTGCCATCTTTATCCCACGCACCTTCAACCTGATATGCCGAAGTCGAACCACCCCAGAAAAAGTCCGCCGGAAAATCCTTTAATTTTTTATGCTGCATTTAATTTCTCCGTACCTGAAAGGGATCAGGCTTCACCATGGCTGGCGAAGCCTTATAAAATCAGTTAGTTGCAATAGTAGTCGTCGTTGCCATTGGTTTTTTTGGTTCTTTACGCTGACCGGTTTATTTTCAAAACCGAACATCAGGGTCAACAACAAGGCCAGACAGAAACCGGTTCCAGTTTCGATAGCATATTGCAGGATTAGCATGAAAACTGAGATGGACAGCAAGCTATGGAAGGCAAATACGGTTAGTTTCGATTGAAAGGTAGCATTCAATGCAGCACCAATTGCACGGCGAACGCAACAATCAGGATGGTACGGCGGAAACGCATGATCAGAGCGTAAGTGATAGATTCGGTAACGCCAGCCAGCAGGCCAGTCGCTGGGCCAACCAGAGCTTTTACATTGATGTCTTTACTGTGCAGGAAGATGGCCTGTGCCGCCCCCTTCTGCGCGAAGGAGGCCGGAGTGCACATTGCAGCAATCGGATCGCCACCTGTTAGCACCCCACTGTGGGTCGCCGTTCCCGCCACCATTAGGGGCGCGTCACATACTCCAGCACCTGCGTCATCAGCTGGCTGAGTTGCTGATATTGCGCTGCACTGGCGGCTAAAATCGTATCAGCATCTTGAATGAAACTGCCGCCGATTAGCTCGTCGGCACAATGCAGCACCATACTGCGGGCATTGTCTGCCGTTGTTTCCAGATGGCATTGCAAACCAATCACCCGCTGACCAAGTTGGAAGATCTGATTATTGCAGGCCACACTGCTGGCTAATAACACGGCTTTGGCCGGTAACTCAAAAGTTTCGCCATGCCAATGAAAGACATGCATGGTCGCTGGTAACGGCAACACATCGCCTGATGCCGCCACCGCGGTAATATCAAACCAACCGATCTCTTTGGCGTAATTGGAGTAAATCCGCGCCCCCTGACTGCTGGCAATCAGCTGGGCGCCCAAACAGATGCCGACAATCGGTTTTTCCGCCGCTATCGCCTGTGCCAGAAAGGCTTTTTCCGCCACCAGCCAAGGGTAATGCGATTCATCATTTACACTCATTGGCCCGCCGAGCACAATCAGCAGATCGGTTTCATTTACATCAGGCAACGGATCATTGGCATATAAACGGCAATAATGAATTTCTGCGTTGTGTTGCACTAACCAAGGTTGAATATTACCTAATTCCTCAAAAGGAACGTGTTGTAAAACATAAACGCGCATGGTCTTGTTCCGAATAATGAATTAAATTTGCATGAATAAAACAGACCACAGCGGCTCAACGTTAAACGGATAACAGAGCAAAAATGGCCGCTGCCTGAATGCGTCATATTCTCAATTCAGACAGCAGAAGGGAAGGTTAAATTTGCGATTGTAGATAATTTTGCAAACTAATCTGATCAATTAAACGCAGCTGTTTTTCCAACCAGTAGGCGTGATCCACTTCGGTATCATCCAACTGTTTTTCCAGCATTTCACGGGTCTGATAATCCTGCTCAGCCTCACACAGCTTAATCGCCGCTTTCAGGTTTTTAACCACGCTGTATTCCAGTTGCAGATCGTTTTTCAGCATATCCTGCACGGTTTTCCCCACATTCAGCGGTTCACGCAGCGTCATCTCTGGTGTGCCTTCGAGAAACAAAATACGCTCAATGATCCACGCAGCATGCTGTTTCTCTTCATCCGATTCATGGCTGATACGTTCGAAGAGTTTGTTGTAGCCCCAATCCTGATACATACGGGAATGAATAAAATACTGATTGATAGCCGTTAATTCGCCCGCCAGCAGCTTATTCAGTTCCGCAACAACAATGGGTTTTCCTTGCATGATTATCCCCTTACATCTGACTTTGCAGATAGTTCTGAATACCGGTGGTCGCGATCAGATTCTGCTGCGTTTCCAGCCAATCCAGATACTCTTCCTCATACTCCAGAATATCCTCCAGCAGATCACGGCTGACAAAATCAGCCGCCTGTTCCGTCAACTGGATCGCTTCGCGCAATAACAGCAGCTGATCTTGTTGCAGCGACAGATCGCATTGCAGCATCTCTTCGGCATGCTCACCGATACGTAAATATTCCAGATTCTGTAAATTAGGCAGCCCGTCTAAAAACAAGATCCGTTCAATCAGGGCATCGGCTTGTTTCATGTCTTTGATCGATTTTTTGAACGCATGTTCATTCAAAGCATTAAAACCAAAATGACGGAATAAACGGGCGTGCAGAAAATATTGGTTGATGGAGCTCAACTCCCAGGTCAACACCTTGTTGAGCATCGCGATGACTGCTTTATCGCCTTGCATGGCCAATCCTCATGTGGTGAAAAGCTATACGATTTAGCCTAATCCTTACTGCGGATTTAGCAACTTAATTAACATGTATCACACATCTTTTTTACAGTTTAGTACATTAGCATTACCGTATAAAAAAACAGCAAATCTATTGCCTCATATCTTAATGAGAATTATTATTAAATAGAATAAAGCAGGAGGTTGCGATGATCATTTGTCATTGTCATGCAGTGAATGACCGGCAGATTAAAGAGGCTGTTGAAAACGGCATTGATACCGTTCGCGGATTACATCGGGAGCTGAAAGTAGGCAGTACCTGTGGACGTTGCCTGCCCCAAGTACGTCGAGTGTTGGAAACCACCCTGCTGCAGATCGCGGAACCCACCACCACAAAGCAGGTGGCCTGAAAACCGGGTAGCTTGTTTTTCGCAACACAGAACCCGCACCACCTCCCGCTGTATTCCATACGCTGGACATTATTGCGATTACCAACAGCAAAATGGTGACTGGCTAACAATTATTTCCACAATCAGCACTATCCCGCGATTTGTAATTTTACCTTAGTCTCATCTTCAGCCATGCTTACAATGTATCGGATCACGGATAGAGCCTATGCTGCTGGAATTGATTAAAGGTGTGGCACTGTTGTTATCGCTGTGTTTATTGCAGGGATTTAATGTGCGCCTTTGTCAGGGGCATAAAGTATTACAACAAATCATCGCCGGATTGCTGTTTGGTGGCATTACCGTGATTGGCATGATGGTGCCGGTGCATATCGCGGAAGGGGTTATCTTTGATGCCCGTTCGGTCATTCTGATCATGGCCGGTTTGTTTGGCGGGCCAGCGGTTGCTATTAGTGCCGGTCTGATTGCCGGTGCATACCGTTTCTGGCTTGGCGGTGGCGGCTATCCGGTGGGGCTCGCCACCATTATAACTTGTGTATTACTCGGGCTGGCCTATCGTCGAATATGCCAGGCTGGCTGGGTTAAAAATGGCCCCATTGAGCTGCTGCTATTTGGCTTTGTGGCCCATGTAATCATGGTACTGATATTCACGCAACTGCCCGCTTCAGTGCTCACCACCGTGATGCACGATATCGCACTCCCGTATGTATTCACCTTTTCTCTCGGCACCATGATCCTGGGCCTGATGATGCAAGACATCGTCAGCCGAACCAATACCGAGCAAGCCTTACATGCTAGTGAAGCTCGTCTACGGGCCATTGTGCAAGCGATCCCCGATTTAATGGTGATCATTGATGAAGATGGTCACTATGTTGATGTACTACCCTCAACCAACCATCAATTGTATGAACCAGCCTTGGCTTTAATCGGCAAAAAATTACACACTGAACTCCCGCAAGAAAACGCAGATAAATTATTAGCCACTGTCCGCGACAGCATCCGTTTACAACAAACACAAACCATTGAATATGAACGCGACGGTGTTATCGGTCGCCGGCTGGTTGAGGGGCGAGCACAACCACTGGGTTACACCGTTAACAATAAACAGGTTGTCGTGTTTCTGGCGCGGGACATTACGGATCGCAAAATTAAGGAAGATGAAATTGCCTATCTGGCATTTTACGACCCACTGACCAGCCTGCCAAACCGACGTTTGCTGCAAGATCGTCTGCATCTGGCTTTAGCAAACAGTAAACGCAGCGGACAACGCGGGGCATTGTTGTTTATTGATCTGGATAATTTCAAAACCCTGAATGACACCTTAGGCCATGATAAAGGCGATTTGCTGCTACAACAGGTTGCAACCCGCATCAGAGAGTGTGTTCGGGAATGTGACACCGTCGCGCGGCTGGGCGGGGATGAATTTGTCGTCATGCTCGAAGAATTAAGCCACATCGAAGAGGTCGCTGCCGCTCAGGCCAAAATGCTTGGGGAAAAAATTCTGGTGAAGCTGCGTCATCCATATCTGATTGCCGGTTATGAACATAACAGCAGCGCCAGTATCGGTATTACGTTGTTTCAAGCGCATCAGGAAAGTAGCGATGAGCTGATGAAACGCGCCGACATCGCCATGTATCAAGCCAAATCGGCCGGACGCAATACACTGCGCTTCTTTGATAATAAAATGCAGGCGATCGTTACGTCCCGTGCCGAACTGGAAAATGATCTGCGGGAAGGCATTCGTCAGCAACAGTTGTTGCTGCATTATCAGCCACAGGTTGATGTCACCGGTCAGATCATCGGTGCAGAAGCGTTAGTACGCTGGCAACATCCACTCCGTGGCATGGTCTCACCTGCCGAATTTATTCCATTGGCGGAAGAAAGTGGTTTAATTTTAGCCTTGGGTGAGTGGGTTCTTGATGAAGCCTGCCAGCAGTTGCGACGCTGGGCAGAACAACCCGCGCTGGCACATATATCATTGGCCGTAAATATCAGCGCCCGGCAGATCCACCAGCCTGATTTTGTCGATCAGGTGTTAACCACCATTCATAACGCAGGAATAACGCCGGGCAGTCTGAAACTGGAACTGACTGAAAGTTTATTGCTGGAAGATACCGAAGATATCATCCACAAAATGACGGCACTAAAAACCTGTGGTGTTGGTTTCTCACTCGATGACTTTGGTACCGGGTATTCATCACTGGCTTATCTGAAACGTTTGCCATTGGATCAACTAAAAATCGATCAATCGTTTGTACGCGACCTGCTCACTGATCCAAACGATGCCGCGATTGCCAGCACCATCGTCACTTTAGCCCAAAGTATGGGCTTGAATGTCATTGCGGAAGGGGTGGAAACCGACGCACAACGTCAATGTCTCGAAGAGTTGGGTTGTTATGCTTATCAAGGCTATCTGTTTGGCCGCCCCGCCACTGCAGATATGCTCTCCGTTAGCGCTGCTGAAAAAATTGCTTAAAGCACTCTGTTATTGGGCGCTTTTCCCTTTACGTGTTGGTGAGTGAGTTATAATTAAAGTAGGTATTCAGATCAGGAATTCGCATCATGGACTCCAGCGACTTTTTGGAACTGTTACGGGCTTTAACTCATCTTTCTTCAACACAACTTGAACGAGCGCAACAGCATATCCAGCATCATTTACAAGCTGATCTCTTACGGCAATCCTTCAGTGAACATCATGCGGATGAACCGATTTCCTGCCCTCATTGTCACAGTGTTCATTTGATCCACTGGGGGCAATCTCACGGCTCACTTCGTTATCGCTGTAAAGATTGCCATAGAACTTTCAATCAGTTAACTCATTCATCTCTGTCCGGTTTACGCAGAAAAGAACAATGGGTTGCGTATGC